>CAJTUR010000004.1 GCA_910579535.1 uncultured Bacilli bacterium | reverse complement strand
TCTTTTGATTCATCTTCTACATAATCCGCATAGTAGTTTCCTTCATTTTTGTACATCGTAACAATTTTACAATTCATTCGACTTCCATCTACTGGATTAATAACATCTCCATTTTCATTATCTGCATTTAAATATCCTTTTTTTACCAATCGATCCACATTAGTAACTAGAACTTTTGTTGCACTAGCGTAATCACTTGCTTTTGTTTTAATTAAATTGACTTTATTTTGATACGCTTCCTTTTTTACTCGATTTCCTACATTCTTAAATGTTGATATAGCTAACATTATGATTATTCCTAATACCACAATCACCGCTATTAGCTCTACTAATGTAAATCCTCTTTTTTGCATTAATACTCTTCCTTTTCTATTTTCAATAAAAATATTATACCATATAATAAAAAAAGTCAATAAATGGATGATTTAAGTATGACGATCTCATAAAAAAATAAATATAAAAAAGAAAGATAGTTAATAGATGAGTTGATAAATTGTGAAATCCTTAATTGATATTGAAAAAAACCTAGAGATATTGAAAAACAAAATTAGCAAACATACTTACTATGACAATTTATAGTATATTCTTTAGTTATACTGATAAAGAGCTAAATATAATAAATATGAAAATACTCCTTGCTTTGCTTCAGCTTTCTTATTTAATTTCAAGTGGTTAAGCAAAAGAACTAGTTTTTACGTTTTTTATGGATATAGCCCTATCTTTTATTTTTTTGTTTTCATTTCCATTTTTGGTATTACTATCATATTTTAATTTTTAAAAAATTTTCAATTTTTCTTTGAAGCATAGCTTCATATATTAGATTAAATATTACTTTCAAAAACTTATTATTTTTTTCTAAACTTAACTTAAGGATTTTTGCTAAAAAAAGAAGAAAAATTTTTCTTCATCTATTTAAAACACTAATAGTGTACTTTATTTTATGTTATTGTTGAAATTATGTGATACTTATTATCTTTTATCTTAATATGAATGGTTCCTCTATTTTGAGTATTATAACTTTCTATTTTTAATTTATTTAAAGTATCCATCGTTTCTTTAGATGGATGATGGTATTTATTATTTCTTCCAGATGAGATAATAGCATGACTTGGACTTACTTTTTTTAAAAAGCTTTCCTCACTACTTGTTTTAGAACCATGATGTCCCAATTTTAAAAAAGTTGATTTTATATTTTTTTTTAATAACGTTTTTTCTACTGTTTTAGATGCGTCTCCTGTAAACAAAAAGCTAAATTTTTCTATTTTAATTTTCAAAATTTGACTATTGTCGTTTTCAGTTTCATAAAGTTTAGTCTTAAAAAATTCAACTTGAAACTCTTTAAATACATATTGCTTGACAACTTTTAATTTTTTTTCGATTTCTTGTTCTTCCTTATTTTTAACTCCTTGATTTAATAAAACATTCTCAATTTTAATCGCTTCACTTAGCTTTAAAGCGTACCCTAAATGGTCGAAATCGCCATGCGAAATTACAAGTACGTCTATTTTTTTTATTCTAAGGCTTTTTAAAAAAAGAATTAGATTTTTGGTTAAATCGTATGCTTTGTTTCTTTTTTGCCATTCTTCTTTTTCATAGGTTACTGTTCCTCCAGTATCAATTAAAAGAACTTCTTTTCTTTTAGGAGAAATTAAAAGAGTGGCATCACCCTGACCTACATCCAAGTAATAAACATGATAAGAAGTATCAAATAGGTTTTTGTTGTAGATTAAAAGGCAAAAAAGGATCAAAAAAAAGAGGTATTTTTTCTTCTTTCTTTTAAGAAAGAAAATCAATAATATATAGTAAATAAGCATTTCAAAGATTTCTATTTTTCCTACGACAAGAGAAATTGATAGTATTTTTGCTATTTCATTAAGCTTTATTAAAAGTAAAATAGATAATTTAAAAAATGGTAAAGCTACTGGAAAAATAAAGGTTAAAAGAGCTAAAGGAAAGATTAAAATACTTATTAAAGGAACAAAAAGAACATTATTTAAGATTGAAGTAATATTTACTTCATAATTCATAAAAATCGATAGAGGAAGACTAAAACTAAAAGTAACGAGGCTTATCTTAAATAGACTAAAAAATGGATTAGAACTTCTTATTTGCTGATGACATATAAGAAGTGAAAAAGTGACGATGAAAGTCAACCAAAAGCCTATTTGATAAATATAGAATGGATTTTTAAAAATCAATAAAGCGGCGGTTAAGAGTAAAATTTTTATTTTAGAAAGATTCCACTGGCCTATTTTATTTAGATCTAATAAAAACATAAAGACCAAAGCTCTTAAAAAGGAAACCGATATTCCTGTTAAAATTAAGTAAAGAATTAAAATAAAATAAATGATGGTCTTTTTTCTTTTTCTCTTTTTTAATAGTTTATCTAATATTAAATAGATTAACGAAATATGCATCCCCGATAATGCAAATAAATGACTGATTCCATTTGATGTAATAGCATCAAATTCTTCTTCGTCAATAGAAGCTTTATCTCCAAGAATAAATGCACTTAAATAAGGGTTATTTTCAAGTTCTTTAATTCTATTCATAAAACTATTTTTTAATTGATCTAGTAAAGCTATCTTCTCTTCTTTTATCGTTATTATATCTCCATGAAAAGTAAAGTAGATTTGATTATTGTATAAATATTTCTTGTAATCAAAGGTATTAGGGATTGTTAAAGGTATTGTTTCTCCTTTTTTTCCAGCCACTTCTAAAGTTAATCCTATTTTTAATTTATTTTGTAGCTTCTCTTTTTCTTCTTTGGTTTTGATTGTATAAGCTACTTTTATCTTTTCTTTATTTTTTAAAAGTAGACTTAATTTGTCTCCATCTATTGAAAAAGAAATTATTTTTCCTTCTATTTTTGTTGTATTTTCATGATAATTGGATTGATATTTTATAACTTTAGTAAAAATAAAGCTATAAAAGCTTATTAGAATAATCAAGAAGGCATAAAAAACATTAGATTGTAATAAACTCTTTAATTTTTTCAAAAAGAGCTTCTCCTATCCCTGATACGTTTAAAATATCTTCAATTTTAGTAAAAGGACTTTTCTCTCGATACTCTATTATACTAATAGCTTTAGCTTCTCCAATGCCATTTATTGTCATTAATTCCTCTTTAGTTGCACTATTTAAAGCGACTTTTGTCTTGTTTGATGGAATGACTGAAGGATTAAGACTCGTTTTTTCATCTGTATTTTTTGCTGTTTCTTGTCTTTCCTTCTTTTCTTTTTTTAATTCTTCCTTTGACAAAACAACGATCATATCTTCATTTTTTAATTTTTTGCTTAAATTTATGTTTTCTGTGGTGCCATTTGTTTTAAGCCCTCCTGCCTTTTTTATCAAGTCATTAATAATTGCGCCTTCTTCTAATTCATAAACCCCTGGTTTTTTAACGTATCCTTTTAAATCGACTGTTAGTTTCTTTTTAGGCTCTTCTACAGGGATTTCTTCTGGAATATCAGGACAATCACAACTTATTTCTGCTTTTTCTACTTCTTGTTTAAAAAAAGATTGATAAATAAAAAAGCCATTCGAAGCTATAAGTAAAAGGATTATAATTAAAAAAATATAGGTTTGTTTTAAATAGAGTTTGATTCGCTCCAATTTTTTCACCTCCTATATTTATATATACCCCATAAATTAGTCATTTCCTTTTTAATAAGGAAGAATCGTTTTATTTTTAGATAAACTGGCTATTTCTTTTCGGTATTTTGCTTTTTTATTTTCGATGGCTACCCTTTCAACCACAAAAAGCATCAGGGTTAAGCTCAACGCATAGCTTCCTCCATAAGTTAGAAAAGGAATTGGTACACCTGTTAAAGGTATAAGCGCTAGTACACCCATTAAGTTAACCATTAAATGCAAAAAAATATATGCAAACGTTCCATAACATAAAATTTGATTACGAATGTTTCCACTGGCTTCTTTTCCTATTTTTAAAATACGATACAAAATAAATATATATCCTAATAAGACTAAAACGCCAGCTAAGGCCCCTAGTTCTTCAACGAGTATAGGAAAAATAAAATCGGTATGTGCTTCTGGTAGATACAAATATTTTTGGCTTGAATTTCCAAGTCCCACTCCAAATAATCCTCCATTATGAATCGCAATAAACCCATTGCAGACTTGATAGCCTGTTTCTTCAGCGTAACGAGTGCAAGGATTTTTAAATTGTAAACGACTTAATTGGCGGGAATTTAATAAATCGGTTCCACTATAAAGTAAAGCTACCCCTGTTATTACAACTGCGACACCTATTACTTTAAATAATTTTAATTGATTTTGTTTTTCTAAAGGTAACGTCATAAATATTAAAAAGGCCATTCCTCCTATAATTAATGCTCCTCCTAAATCGGGTTGCATAGCTACTAAAATAAAGATAATCCCCGCTACTACTAAAGGAATTAAATTAAAATAGAGATTCTTTTTTTGTTTTCTCAATTGATAATTATAAAATTCCGCCATAAAAAAGATTAAAGCTGGTTTAGCTAATTCTACTGGTTGATAACTAAATATTCCTTTACGAAACCAACTTTGGGCATTATTGCTGACAAATCCAATAAATAAAACGGCCGTTAAAAGACTAAGTGTTAAACCCATCAAAAGATAGGAAGGCCACTTATATTTAGAAGTAGGAATATTAATGATAACTAACCCTACTAATAAACCAAAAACGACAAAAATGAGTTGTTTGATAAAAAAATAATAGGAAGAAACTTTGTAACGTAAGACAGCTGAAACACTTGAAGCACTCAAAATAATTACTAAGCCTAATATTGAATATAAGATAATCATCAAAAATAACGATTTATCCATTTTTCGCATGTTTTCCATTTCTGTCTTCAGTATTCCTTTTTGCATGTTTTTCACCTATTATAATCATAACATAGGTTTCTCTATAATAAAAATCTTTTTTTAGGTGGTTAACATGAACAATTTTTCTCTTATTTAATAAACTATATTAGATACATAAAGGAGGTATCATATATGTATTATTATGGAAATAATGGCTACTATAACGCTGGTTATGGAGCTTCTTGTTCTCCTTGTTCTTACAATACTGGCTACGCTGGTTATACTTCTGGTTATGGAATAGGTGGCGCTATATGGATTGTATTATTCATTCTATTAATTATCATCATCGGTGCTGGTTGGAATTGGGGAAACAATAATAACTAGGAAGTTTGACTTCCTTTTTTTTCTTTTTTTTGTTAAAATAATTTGTGAAAGAAAGGGATTCGTATGCAGTTACCACCCATCACTATTTTAGATGAAAAAGATAAAAGACTTCACCAGATAAGTAAAGAAGTTGTGTTTCCTTTATCTCAAGAGGATAAAAAAAATATTAAGGCTATGCTTACTTATTTAAAAATGAGCCAAATGGATGAATACAATGAAAAGTATCAATTAAGAGCTGGTATGGGACTTTCTTATGTCCAAATTGGAATTTTAAAAAGAATTTTTGTAGTAGTAGATGAAGTTGAAGACAAAGTTTTTCAAAATTATGTTTTAATCAATCCAAAAATCGTTAGTAATAGCGAAGAACTGATTTATGTTGGTGAAGGCGAAGGTTGTTTAAGTATTAATCGTCCAACAGAAGGTATTATTCCAAGATACGCTAGGATTACTGTAGAAGCGTATGATACAGAAGGAAAAAAGTTTACTATTCGTGTTAGAGAAGATTTAAGTGTTGCTTTTCAGCATGAAATGGATCATTTAAATGGCATTTTGTTTACCGATAAGATTGATCCTAAAAATCCTTTTAAGAATCAAGAGAAGATGAGAGAAATATAAAAAATATTATAGAACTACACTAATAAATTGGTGTAGTTTTTATTTATCTTGCAACTCTTTTTCAAATAAAAAAATCTACACGTTTGTTTTTTCGTATAGATTTGTTTTCAATTTGTTCTTTTTTTATTATTTTATGTTAAATACTTTATGATGACTGGCGCTAGAATGATTAAAAGCATAATTGGTATAAAAAATAAAACCGATAAAATGCTTATTTTGGTTGGTAGTTTATTAATCACTTCTTTTACTTCTAAAAGTTTTTTATCTTGTAAATAATCAATTTGATTGTTAATAGTATTAATGATGCTGTTTCCAAAAATACTAGCCTCTGTTAAATTTAAAATAATACTATTGATTGAGTCACTTGGTATTCTTTCTTTCATATCTTTTAATGCTTCATTAAAGCTTTTTCCTAATTTCATTTCAGCGTACGTCTTTTTAAATTCATCCGAAAGTTCACTTTCAATATTGTTTGATGTGATTTCAACCGCGTATTTTAAATTACGACTGGATTCAAGTGTTAAATTAACAATTTGAAAGAAAAAAATAGCTTCATTTTCTAACTTTTTAGCTCTTTTTTTTATTTGATAATCTAATATCCCTTTTTCAAAAAAATGATAAAAAATGACTGTTAAGATGGGGGCCACTAAAAAATTATATTTGGAGAAAATAAATAATAAAATAAAAATAAGTAGGGCTAAAATTAAACGAAGAGTTAAAAATGAATAGGCATTCCATTCATAATTTATACCTAATAATTTCATTTTCTTTTCGATTTTTTGAATGCTTTTACGACGAAATGTCTTGTAGATAAAACGATTTTTTTTCATTCCATGTTCACCTTTAATACTTTCTTAATTACCATAACGTATAAAATAAATAAAGAAATAATTATTAATAATAACGCGATTCCTAAAGGATGTTCAAATAAAGGATTAAAATACGTTGGGTTTAATACATAAATGATAAAGGTAAAAACAAAGGGTAAAGCAACTAATACTCGAAATACAAAAAGACTTGCACTGGTTAAACTTTTCATTTCATTATTTAGTTTCTTTTTGTTATAAAAAGAATTCTCAATTGAGTTAAAAACTCGAACAATGTTTCCACCTGTTTTACTTAAAAGCGTCAAAGAGGAAGCAATATACTTCGCGTCTTCTAATTTTACTCGGTCATAGAAACGATTGAACACCACATCTAAGCTTAACCCATAAGTCATATCTAAATAAATTTTTTTAAATTCATCTGCTATGGGTCCATCTAATTCGTTTTTAACGGTAATGATTGCTTGAATAATGTTCCTACCAGCTTTAAAGCTATTATTCATAATGATGATGGCCTTTAATAGATCTTCTTCTACTTTTTTTCTTTTTTGTTGAAATTTAATGGCTAAAAGAACATCTAATAAGTAAAAGGAAAGAAAAATTGTTATGAAAAAAGTCATGAAACTAAAGTCTTTGTGATGAATTAAAAAAGCTAAAAAATAAAGAAAGATAAAGAAAAAAACAATAAAAATTTTACTAGATATGTAATCCATTCCTTCTTTGGTGCCTTTTTCTTCAAAGGAAATGTATTTTTCATATTTTTCAGCGTATTTTATTAAAAAGTGTGATTTTTTTAATGTTTTTGAAACGGCCAAGATTCCTTTATGAATAAAAAGAGAAAATTGATCAAAGAAAGAGATTTCGTCTATGGTTTTTGAAAGTAAACTAAAAGAATCAAATCTTTTTTCTAATTTCAAAATTTGAACTTGTTTTACTATGGTAAAAATAAGAAAAATTAGGACTAAAATAAATAAAATTTGAGCAATAATTAGTACCATATCAATCATCCTTTCTTTTTATTTATTAATAAATTTACCAAAAATGTCTTCTAAATCATTGATGCCTCGAGAGATTAATTTTTTATACACACGAGGAATGTTTTTATATAAGACAAATTCTCCTTCTACACTACCCGATTCTGTTAAACCGAGTTGATTAAATTTAAAGATTTCTTTTAGTTTGATGCGGTCCTCTGTAAAGCCTTCTAGTTCACAAATAGAAGTGACTTTTCTTTTGCCATCGTTCATTCTTTCAATGTTTACAACGATATCAATGGCACTCGTAATGTATTCTCGAATGGCTTTAATCGGAATGTCTAATCCACTCATTAAAATCATCGTTTCTAAACGATTTAAGGCATCAATAGGACTATTGGCATGAAGAGTGGTTAAAGACCCATCGTGTCCTGTATTCATGGCTTGAAGCATATCAAACGCTTCACTTCCTCTTACTTCACCAACAATGATACGATCTGGACGCATACGAAGGGAATTACGAACCAAATCTCTTATGGTTACTTCGTTATTGCTTTCATAATTGGTGACTCTTGTTTCTAATGAAATAACATGTTTTTGATGCAAGTGAAGTTCCGCGGCGTCTTCAATGGTAATAATACGCTCATGTGAACCTATAAAACTACTTAAAATATTTAAAAGTGTTGTTTTTCCACTTCCTGTTCCTCCACAGACAATAATGTTTAATTTACCTTTTACAGCGGCTTCTAAGAATCTTGCCATATAAGGGGTTAAAGAACCCATACGAATAAAATCTTCAATGTTGGTCATATTGCTTTTAAATTTACGAATGGTTAAAACGGGTCCTTTTGTTGATAAGGGAGGAATCACCGCATTTATTCTTGATCCATCACTTAATCTAGAATCAACCATAGGATTTGAGGTATCAATGGTTCTTCCTAAAGGTTCAATTAATCTTTCAATGGTTCTAATAATATGCTCATCATCTATGAAAGATACACTTTCGTCTTTTATCAGTTGTCCATCTATTTCAATATAGATTTCGTTTGGACTATTTACCATGATTTCAGAGATATTTTTATCTTCTAAAAGTTCTGTTATTGGTCCATAGCCATTGATTTCGTTATCGATTAAATGGTATAGATGGTTTCTTTCTGTGTTGGTTAGGTCATAACCTTCTGTAACTGTATCAATCTCTTCATTTATAAATTCTGAAAGATTTTTGTCTTCAGGGATTTCTTTATCAATTAGATTTTCAACGATGTTGGTTCGTAAATCGTCGAGTAATTTTTTATCTGGAAAAATTTCATAATCGGAATAAATAGCATTACTCATTGATTTTCTTTCGATGTTAAAGGCATCTAATAAACTAGATTTGCTCAAGTGCTTCACCCTCTTCTATTTCTTTTTTATTTTTATCAATGGTATCTAAAGCAATATTCATATAGGTACTGTATTCTTTATTAAAAGTATTAGGCATTTTCTTTTGAAGTGTAATGATTTCCCCATTCATAATAAAGGTGTCAATGTTTTTCATATAAAAGTTAGAAGATAAGGTATAATCAATATTGGCTTTAATCACATTTTTAATATCAAAGATTGAAAAATAATCTTTGTAGGGATCACGACTGTTGTTTAATAAGATTTTATAATTGGTTATATTAGAATCTTTAAATATGCTGATTAATGATTTCATATTTTTTAAGTCTAAAGGGTCGTTGGTTAAAACAAAAAGAATGTAATCTACATTATCTAATGTGACAACGTTTACTTCATTTAAGTTATGATTGGTATCAATTAAAACCATATCGTAATTGGCTTCAGCTTTTTGAATTAAAATATCAATGTATTTCGAATCGATTTTATTTGCTTGACGTGGGTCTTTTGGACTAGGTAATAAATCAATATAGTCGTCGTATTTTGTGACGTAGTTTTTAAAATCTTTATAACGGTTGTTGTTGTAGTCGTCGACAAAATTGTAGATGTTTTTTTCAAAAGGACGATTTAGAGCAATGCTGACTCCCCCACTTGATAAATCTAAATCAATGATTAAAACTTTTTTTTCTAAGTGTTCGTAAACGCCCGCTAGGTTAATTGTGGTAACGGTTTTACCTACTCCACCTTTTGCTGAAAATATACACATAGATTTTCCTTTTGTTTTTGACATACGTTTTCCCTCTATTCTTTTTTTATCGTTAGTTTATCTTGTTCAATTTGGAATGTTAAGTTTAAATGAATTTTGTATTTTTTAATTCCTATTATTTTACCAAAAATGCTTTCTATTTCATAATCATTTGATACTATAATGGTGTTATTTTTAACCTCTAAGTTTAAATTCTCTGTGGGTATTTTGTTTTTTTTAAATAAATCAATGGTTTGCTCTTGAAAGTTACTTTCATTACGTTTAGGATACATGTTTTCTAAAATGATTTTTGTACTTCCATTTAATCTACTTTTCTCTTTTAGAAGAATACCTGTATCCACGATAAAAGCTAAAAATAAGATGAATACTGGTAGAATAATGACAAATGCAATTAACGTCTGACCTTTCTTATTCATCATAAATCACTCGCTCAGCTTTTACTTCCAATGGATTCGAAAGAATTAAGTTTATTCCAGGTGTAATCATGTCTAACTTTTTAGACAGTTTAAATCTTTTATAAACATTTTCTTTTTCAATGTTTAAAATGATTTCTTGATGATTTAAGTCTAAATCTTTTTTGATGGTTTCCTCGGTTAAACCCTTTTGATAACTTGTAATGATGTCATCCATTCTACTTTCTAATTTGTTTTGCATATATAATACTTTTCCAATATCAATACAAGCAAAAATCATAAAAATAAAGATGGGTAAAATGATTACAAATTCCACTAGTGCTTGACCCTTTTTATTTGAAAAGGACATCTATACTCACCCCTCTATTTTAAATTATTATAACACGAAAAAAAAAGATTGGAAATAAAATTTCCAAAATCAGCTTTCTTTTTTCTTTTCTTGACAAGTGCCTTCGCCTGGCTTGTCTCCTTTTACGTATTCTTCATCGGTTAAGGAACAAGAGGTTTTTGTTATGGAGTCTTTTAAATAGCCTCCAAAGTAATTGACTATAGCTATGGTAATGACACTTATTATGGCAACAATTAAAACGTATTCTACTAATGCTTGCCCTTTATTATTTTTTATCATTTTAATCACCTACTGTCGTTATAAATACTATACCCCAAAGTAGCTTTAAAGTCAATTTTTTAATCGTAAGTCATGGGGTTGTTGGTATTTATTTTTGAGAATAATCTTTGTACTTTCAAGAGCATTTAAAATAAATGTTGAGTTTTTGTTAAATTTTCATTTCAATCTTTCTTGTTAAGTATGAGACAATAAGTACTTTGGTATTCGTAATCGTCAGAATAACAATGTATATCATCGATAGGGTTTACTATTTTTTCTTTTGTTTATTTACACTGGTAGGAGATTCTTCCTACCCATTTTTGTGTTTTCAAGTGCCATCATAATCTTGCTCATAAAAATGAAAGCTATGTAATGGTGTGGAACTTTGGCAACTGTACTTCCCATAACAAAGTCTATATTTACGATCAATCAATTTAAAAAATACAATCTTACGCTCATTTTCTTTTTGCAATTTATCTGAAAAATCTATTCTTTCAAAAGGAACGGCAATGTTTTTTAAATCAAGCTGAATCCGTTCATCGTAAGAGAAATAATTTAAGAAATTTAAGTGTTCTTGCCAAGAGGTAAATTCTTTTTTTGGAAATCGTGTACAAATATCCAAGGCAATTTGTATGATTTTTCCACAACCATTTATTACCATCAAATTTTACTTTGTGTTTTACTTTCTCTAAATTCCTATTTTTTGTACTTTCTATTTTCTTAAACGATAGGTTCTTTTGTATGTGTAATCTGGATAATCAACTAAGGCTCCTTGAATTGGATCATTTATAAGAAACTTTTTTTCTGTATAACAGGTTGGTTTTTCAAAATAAAAACCAGGTTTATGATACCAAATTCCATTTTCAGCTTGACGATAAAAATGAAAACCTTTTTCCTTTTCATTTTCAAAATAAGCAATTTTCCATTCATTAGCATCAACAATTTTATCGTATAATTCTATTTCTTCATAAAAGAGTTCTAAAGATTGAAAATCTAGCTCAAATTTTTCTTGATAAGACATCTTTTCTAATGTTCCATCGTCATTTAATAGATGATTTAGAAGCAAAAAGAAACGTCCCCCACAATAAAGATGAGCATCCGCGTAACGACAAATTTCACTAGGTTTTAAGTCGAGACCTAAAGCAAAGGCATAACAATTTGTTAGTTCATTAGTTACCCAATTATTTGTTTTAAGATTTATTTTGCTTTTTATTTCTTGAGGATTAAATTCATATTCTATAAAGTCTAAAGCATTAAACATAATAGCTCTCCCCCTTTTTATAAGACCTATTTTAACATAGGAAATCTAATAAAACAAATGTCAAAGAATTCTTTTGTTTGGAATATCTTTCTTTTTCTATGCTATTATTTTATTAGGTGACTTATCATGCATTTATCATTAAATCATAAATTAATACCAATTATTGAAGCAAATACCTTTTCTAAACGTCTTGTTGGACTTATAGGAAAAAAAGAGATTGATTTTGGTATGTTTTTCCCAAAATGCAATAGTATTCACACGTATTTGATGAAAGAAGAAATTGATGTTTTAGGTTTAAATGAAAAAAACGAAATCATTTTTATTGAAAGAAATTTAGAAAAGAATAAAATTATTAAAATAAATCGAAGTATAAAAAAAACTAGTATCTTAGAATTACCAAAAAATACTAGTGAAGGGTTAAAATTAGGAATGAAAATCGATTTTATTCTCTAAATTCAAAGACGTAATCCAAAATCTGAACTTCATCTCCATAATGAGCTCCAAGGTTTAAAAGCTCTTCTTCAACCCCCATGCCTTTTAATTTACGGGCAAAACGAGCAACTGCTTCGTCTTCGGTGAATCGTGTCATTTTAAATAAATTTTCAATTTCTTCGCCTTCTAATACCCAAATGTCTTCATCACGGCGAATGGTGTACGGTTTTTCTTCTTTAAATTTATAAACGATGTAATCTTCATAGTCCTTTTTTTCATACAGATTTGTTTCAGGAAGAGTTTCTAATAATGTGGCTATTCCTTCTAATAAAGTTTCAAAGCCTGTATTATTTAAAGCGCTGACTTCAAAAATAGGGATATTTGGAAGGTCTTTTTTTATTTTTTTTAAGTTTTCTTGAGCTTCTGGTAAATCCATTTTATTAGCAATAATAATTTCTTTTTTATTTTTTAAGTTGTCGTTAAATGCATCAATTTCTTTTCTTATTTTGTAATAATCTTCTAAGGGATCACGCCCTTCAAAAGAGCCAATATCCAAAACGTGAGCTAAGATTTTGGTTCGCATGGCATGACGTAAGAACTTGTCTCCTAATCCTACACCACTTGATGCCCCTTCAATTAATCCTGGTAGGTCTGCCATAACAAATGATTTTTCATTTTTAAGTTTTATAACGCCTAAATTTGGATTTAAAGTAGTGAAATGATACGCACCAATTTTTGGTTTTGCACTACTTATAACACTTAAAATGGTTGATTTTCCTACACTTGGCATCCCTACTAAACCTACATCAGCCATGACTTTTAATTCACATTTTACAATTACTTCTTCACCAGGAGCTCCTAATTCACTAAATTTAGGAGCGGGGTCGTTATGAGTTGCAAAGGCTTTGTTTCCTCTTCCCCCTCTTCCACCATGAGCAATGGTTATTCTTTCTTTATCTTTAGTTAAATCGGCAAGAACTAAATTGTTATCCATGTTGTAAAGTGTTGTCCCTTCTGGAACTCTTAAGATAATGTCTTCAGCATTTGCTCCATTTCGATTGCTTCCACTGCCATTTCTACCTTTATCTGCTTTAATTATTTTTTTGTAACGTAAATCTATTAAAGTTTTTAGACTTTTGTCCACTTCAAAGATAATGTCTCCGCCTTTTCCTCCAGATCCTCCATCAGGTCCACCCATAGGAATGTATTTCTCACGTCGAAAAGAGGTACACCCATCCCCGCCTTTTCCAGCGTATAACTTAATGATTACTTCATCTACAAACATGATGTTTTCCTCCATTTCTTTAATATCTATCTGTTTCTTTTCTTCATTCATTAAACCATGGCATTTTTTTGTTTATCTATTTTTCTTTTTAATTGATATCGTTCTTCTTCTGAAAGAAAAAGTCCTAATTCTAATCGTTCATTAAATGAAAGATTAGGAATTTCTTTTTGAATAAAAAAAGTGTCCAGTTGATAGCCCATTTGAGTTAAGTAATAAAAAGTTGGATTTTCTTTTTTTTCATAACTTTCTATCATTTGTTCATATAAATAATATAAATAATAATTTCTTAATTCGGAAAGTTCTAAACTTTCAGCTATTTGTATAATGACTTTTATACTATTTAGATTTGCAAAACGTTCAAGTGGACTGTAATTATAATTTTTTTGATATTTCTTTTCTTTTTGTTTATCTTTTAATAGCCAAATTCTTTTATCTAGTGGTTTTTTTGCTTTTTTATATCCTATTTCTGTATCGAAACAAAGTCGACTTATTTTTACTTTAAGACTTTCTTCTTCTCCAAAACAATTTTTAAAATCTTGAATGTGTTCTAACTCATGAAGTAAATATTCATTCACATAAAAATATTCAGCACTTTTTCTTTCAAAATCTTTCCATTTATACATTACTCCTTTTTCAACAAAACTTTCTAATAAGCTTTTTAAAGAAAAATATAAATGAGCATTTATCGGATTGTATTCATAGCAATTTCTACATAAAAATGAAACTTTTTTTAAATAATCTTCCAGTTCATTATGTTTACAGGCTATGTTTAAAAAAATTTTAACGTAGTCTTCTGTAATTCTTTTTTCTTTTTTTATCCAATCGTACATAAATAGAGCTAGTTTTTCGTGATAATTTTTAGTCATAATTAATCTTTAAAGCTAGCTTCTAAATAATAGATGGGTCGCTTTTCTTTAAAATACTGTGTTTCAAAATCCGTCATAACATTTTTTATGTTTCTTTCATCATGATGTAAATCTAGACTGACTTTTTCAAAAACATACCAATAACTACTTAAGTTTTCTAGAGAAGAAGCAAATAAAATTTTATTATCGGTTTTTAATATGATGTGCTTATTTTTTTTAAATATTCTATCGTACAGCTTTAAATAATTTAGAGAGGTAAATCTTTTCTTTTCATCTTTCTTTTTAGGCCAAGGTTCAGAAAATGTTAAATAAATGGTGTCAATTTCTTTTCCAAAATAATCGATGATGTTATTTGCATCAGCACAAATTATTTTTAAGTTTGGAATTTTCTTATTAGCAATATTTTTAATGGCCTTAGCAGTTTGATTTATATCAAGTTCTAATCCAATAAAATTTATGTTAGGATTTTCTAAAGCCATTTTAATAATAAAAGAACCATACCCCATTCCTAATTCTAAACAAATAGGATGGTTATTATTAAATAAAGATTGCCATTTATTTTTATAATTTTCTGGCTTTTTTACTAAGTATTCACTATCACTTAAGATATTTGTTGCATTTTTAACTACTTTATAACGCATAAGTCACCTTCTTTCTTTTTATTTTAGCATATTTTTTTAAAGAACTAAAGGCTCATCTAAAAATTATATTTGCAAATTCAAAAGATTTACCGCTAGAATTTAAGTTTATGAATGAAAAATTACTATTCAAACTTAAACATTTTAATGATACCTATCATTTGCCTTGCGCATTATTAGAAAAAATAGAAAATATTTTTCTTTAATAGCAGCCACTGTTTAAAATTATATCTTTAAAATCGGAGTAGAAATTTGCAAACCAGGAAATCATATTTTAATCAAATAGAACTTTACTGTAATCAGACTATATGGAAAGGTTTAATTGTAAGGGAAAAAAATATTGTTTATATTGCACTTTGCTTCATGAACTTTGTCGTATGGAAGCTTCAACTTCTTTTATAAAACAAAACGTGCTTTTTACAAGATGTGGTTTTTCTATATGCGAAATTCCTTTAAAGTTCATTCAGGAAATAAATGGTGATTTTTTATACGAAAATAACACTCCACCCAAGCTTAATAAAAGAGAGATTATCTTGGAAGAGATTATTAATGAATTCAAATGTACTTTAATTACTCAAAACTATATAAAATCTTATCCTAATTATGGGCGAGTTTTAAATGCTTTGTGTGATAATACTTTACTTGAAGCAAGATATACAACTGGTATAGAATCTTATTATGAACGCAGGACTTCTATCATTCCCAATAAATTTTTAGCTGAAGAATTGCTCGATTCTATTGATGAAGATAATTTAGTAGAAACTAATCGATTAATTCTAGAATACAAACAAAGGAAGGCAAATAAAAACCTATAAGTTTTTTAATTTATAGGTTTTCTTATGCTTCGTAAACACTCACTTTTTTCTTGTCTTTTCCACATCTTTCAAATTTTACAACACCTGTTACTTTAGCAAATAATGTATGGTCTTTACCCATTCCAACATTGGCACCTGGGTAAATTTTAGTTCCTCTTTGTCTATAAAGAATAGAACCCGCACTCACAGTTTGTCCATCACTTGCTTTTGCGCCTAGTCTTCGACCAGCACTATCACGACCATTTTTAGTAGAACCTTGCGCTTTGATGTGAGCAAATCGTTGGATATCTAATTTAAAATTTAACATGTTAATCTCCTTCCTCAATTATTTTTACGTTTTTTTGGTATTGCCTTTCTACTTCTTTTAATAAATCAATCATATTTTTGATTAGTGTATCGGTTATTTTATCGTGCACTTTTATTTTAATCAGCAATGATTCTTTTTCTTCTTCTACAATAATGGTTTCTTTAAAAGCTAGAATTCCATTAATTGAAGTAGTGACAATACTTGATACCGCACTACAAACAATATCATGACCATAATTTGCATAATTTGCATGGCCACTGATTTTAATTGTCTCTTCTGTTATATGAATTTTAATCATTTTTATTTAACTTCTATTTTTTTAACAATAAGTTTCGTATAAGGTTGTCTATGACCTTGTTTGTTACGATATTTCTTTTTTGGTTTGTATTTGAAAACAACAATTTTCTTTTGTTTACCATGTTTTTCAACAGTACAGGTTATTTTAGCTCCATTAACCGTTGGATTTCCCCATTTACCATCTACAAATAAAACATCTGTAAATACCACTTCACTTCCAGCTTCTGTTGCTAATTTTTCAACATAAATACTGTCGCCTTCGGTTACATAATATTGTTTTCCACCAGATTCGAATATAGCTTTCATTTTCATACCTCCTTTATTATTAAGACGCGCTGTTAAGGTAACTCTTGTTTTTTAACCTTTTCCAAGCGGTTTCAAGGAAAGCTCCTTTAAACATGTTTAATTCTATCAAAGATGCGGTTTCTTGTCAATTTTTTATTTCTAAGAAATCGTTTAAAGTCTATTCGGCTAAAAAGACTCCTAATTATTCATTTAAAATTTTTTCTATTATATTATTTATGGTCTCTTCGTTTAAATTTAATATTTCATTGATTAAGCCAATTTGAGGTCGAATTCCATCTTCGTTGTGAAAATCTGAGCCTATGGTAACTAATAATTTATTTTGATCAGCAAAATTTTTCCATTTTTTAATTTCATCAATTTTATTATTATTTCTATCTACATAAATATAATAAGCTTCGATTCCATCTGCTTTCATATCAGTTACTAAATTAGCTATAGTCTCTTCACTCAAATTATCTTCATATTCGTAAGCGACTGGATGAGCTAATACAACTTTCCCTCCAGCTTCTTTTATAATTTTAGAGGCTTCTTGAGGAGTAATAGTATTTTTTTTCACATAAGCTGGACAGCCTTCATTCATAATAGTTTCAATAAATTCTCCTTTATTAGGAATATGACCAAATTGTTTTAATAATAAATCAGCATTTTTAGGATGATTAATAACATTCAAAGCGATATGAGCTTTGGTCACAGCTTCAATTTTTTCTAACTCTTTTATTTCTAAAAAATAATTTAATTCTTTTAATTTTTTTGCAACATTATTTAAATATTCGTGTCTAGTATTTTTTAAAATATTTAATTTTTCTTTTAATGAAGTATCCTCTATATTGAAATTATATCCTAAAACATGAATACCCGCTTTTTCAGTTTTAGTAGAAATCTCCACAGCATTTATTATTTTTATTCCCTTTTCTTTAGCATAATTATAAAAGTCTTTAGTATAAGCGTCTATGCTATCATGATCCGCGATGGCAATAACGCTTACACCATTTTTAACAGCTTCGTCGATAATTTCTTTTGGTGTTAAAACTCCATCAGACAGTGTTGAATGAATATGTAAATCTACTTTTTCCATGAATCAATCCTTTCTTTAAATCTATCTTTTAGCTCCAAAGTTCTGAATCTTCTTATATTTGATTCTTGAGCGGAAGCGATGAGATAAGTATAGAGTTGTTCAAAAGTATAACTGTTTGCAACCATATTTCGACTTTTATCCAACAATTTTTTTAATTCGGGATCAAAATCAAATTCTGTAAAAGCTGAAAGAAAGTCATAAATAAAATTATAAGGTTCATCATCATGCTGCCAGTCTTTTCTATAAGATATAGGATGTATAGGCAAATAAGGCACTTCTCTATTACTGGAGGCTTTTTTTAAAATTTCTGGAACTTGGGCAATTAATGAATAAATAGTCGCGTATTCTATAATATGGGCATCCATTGGTAAAGTTTTAGTAGGTATAACCCCCCCCCCACTCTTTAATTGGCGAACGATTTCTATGACATCCTCTATTGTTTTAACTGGATCAATATCAGAAGATGAAATGCTATTTTCAGCAAATAATTTAATTAACTCTTTTTTAGCTGTTTCAACATTTTCATTATCACAAACCATCCACATATCCACATCTGGAAGTCTATTCAAGACTTTCCTTGGTTTTAGTTCATCTTCCATCCATAAACATGGCTTACACACTTGTTTTAAATCTGGCATTTTTTCTCCATATTTTGCTAAGCAATAAGCACATGTCCAAGTCGTTCTATCTGTTTTTTCAACAGATTTTATTAGTTTATTATTATATTGAAGTTGCTCATCAATAATTGGTAATGTTCCCTCTAAATTTTTATTCAAAGCATAAAAAGGATAACCTGTACCAAAAGAGCCACGATTTCCTTTTACTTTTTTAACAATTGAATTATATAGTTTTATATTATAAAGTAAATATTTTCTTTTTAATTCATCGTTTGTAATTTCAAAATCAGTTGATGCCTGTGCCGCTTCTCGACATATTTCTATCAATTTGTTCATATTTTCCCCCTTTTAATTTTAATTGCTAATATTATAGTAAAAACAACACTTTTTGTCAACCTTATCTATCGCATAATAGTCTAGGTGATAATTATTATCATTGATTAAAAATAGTCCGTCTATCTTTACCATTTTTTGGTTGTTACCAATTATTGTTTTTATTTCTTACTTGCTTCTTCATATACTAAGCATGAGGTGTTGAAAAGATGAAAAAAATAAGTATGTTGTTATTAAATTTACTATTTTTATTTCCGAATGTCGCCTTAGCGTATTCCGATCGAATTCTTGTTGGAGGAGACAACATTGGTATTAATATTCATAGTCAAGGTGTGTTGGTTGTTGGTTTTTACAAAGTTAATGGAACACTAGTGCAAAGTAACCCAGCGATTCAAGTGGGAGATTCAATTCTTAAAGTCAATGAAACTCCTGTTGAAACCATCAATGAACTTACGAAGGCGATTGAAGAGAATATGGAAGGTGAAAGTGTTTCTTTAACCATTCTAAGAAACAATGAAGAAAAAAAATCGACTTTAACCCTTGTCAAACAAGATGAAACTTATAAAACAGGCTTATATGTTAAAGACAGTATCACTGGTATTGGAACCTTAACGTATATTGACCCTGAAACAAAAATTTTTGGTTCTTTAGGTCATGAGATTATTGAAGCAAATACCAATAAAAAAATTGAAGTCAAAACAGGAACCATTTTTAATAGTACCATTACGGGGATTAATAAAAGTACGAATGGAACACCTGGAGAAAAGAAAGCTAATTTTAATCCGAAAGATGTCTATGGTACCATTTATAAAAACACCGAATTTGGTCTTTTTGGAAAATACACCAAGAATCTACCTGATAGTCAAACCTTTGAAGTGGCCAGTAAAGAGGAAGTAAAAATAGGAAAAGCAACGATTTTAACTGTTTTATCGGATAACGTCGTCGAAGAATTTGAAATTAATATTACCAAAATTAATGAATACAATAAAATTAAAAATATTTCTTTTGAAATTACTGACGAAAAACTTTTAAAAGAAACAGGAGGAGTCGTGCAAGGAATGAGTGGAAGCCCAATTATTCAAAATAATAAAATTATTGGAGCGGTGACTCATGTTGTGGTAGATAAAGTTCAAACGGGTTATGGAATCTTTATTACTACCATGTTAGAAGAAGGCGAAAAAAATTAGCCTTCTTTTTTATTCGACATTTTTTTTAGTTTCTTTTTGTTAAACTCTCTTTAAGAGGTGAATGGATTTGAAAAAAAATCTTAAAATCGTTCTTTTTTCTTGTTTGTTGGGTACGCTTCTAGCTACACTTTTTTTCTTAAATATTAAAGAAAAAGCGGAGGCAAAAAATAAAAATACCCTTTTTGTTTTTCAAGTGGGTGTTTTTAAAAATGAACAAAATGCAATGAATTTAAGTCAACAGTTTCCTGTTACAAGAATTTTAAAGGACAAAGACTATTATCGAGTATTTATTGGGGCGACTTTAACTAATAAAACGCTTTTAAAAAGCTATTTTGATGAGTTAAAATACAACTATTATATTAAAGAAATTGATGTTTCAGAAGCCATATTGGGTAAAATAGGTCCTTTTGATGAATTCTTAAAACAAGCAAAAGAAGAAAGTTACGAAGCTATTATCAAAAATACATTGGAGACGTTGCCAGATGTCTTATCGAATTAAAGATTTACCAATAGATGAAAGACCTAGAGAGAAGCTAAAACAAAGAGGTGTTTTTTCTTTATCGAATGAAGAGTTGATTGCTATTATTTTAAAAACAGGTAATAAAGAAGAATCAGTGAAAGATTTAGCTATTCGTTTTATTAAAACGCTTCCTTCTTTTTATGAATTAAATAGTATAACTTATCAAGATTTAATAAAAATTAAAGGAATTAAAGAAGCAAAAGCGGTGACGTTACTGGCTTCAATTGAATTAGGTAAACGGTTGACGCTCCCTTCTTCTTCTAAGAAAAAGAAATTTATCAATGCGGAAGAGATTTATCAGTTTTTTCGTTTACAGATTTTAAATAGTAAACAGGAAAAACTTTTTTGTGTGTTTTTAAATACCAAAAATCAAATGATTCATTATGAAACGATTTTTATAGGCACACAAAATAAAAGCATTACGCATCCAAGAGAAATTTTTAATGCGGCGATAAAAAATAGTGCGGTCAAAATTGTTTTGATTCATAATCACCCTACTAATGATGTGATGCCTAGCCAAGAAGATATCGAGTTTACCCATCAAATTAAAGAAATTGGTCTTCTTTTAAAAATCCCCTTAATGGACCATTTAATTATTGGTGATACCCATTATTTTAGTTTTTTTGACCATGAAATGCTTTAATTTTAAAAAATTGAGCCATACTACTAGTAGGTGAAAGACGATGACTAAAAAAGGAAAAAATCTTCTCTATCTTCTTATTTTTATCTCGTTTCTTTTAAAAGAAGAAGTCTATCATTTTTTGTACGCTAAAGAATTTTATCTGGCGGAATTAGAAATGGTAACTTATGCTAGAAACACCACTTTAGAAAAAAAAGAACAGGAACTCCTCCATTCGTATGGCTATTTGGATTCAATTCCCTATTCTATTGAACCTTCTAAAATTTTAATTCATAATCTGTATCAGTTGTCAGATGAAATTATAATTTATAAAGGAGAAGAAGACCATATAAAAAAAAATCATTTGGTTATTAATGATTTAGGTCTTGTGGGCGTTGTCTCTAAAACCAATAAGCATAGTAGTCATGTTCGTCTTCTTTTAAATAATGAAACGTCTATTTCAGTTAAAATAAACGATAGTTATGGCATATTGAAGTGTAAAAATCGTGAACTTTATGTTGAAGGAATTAAAGTTGGTGATACGCTTTCAATAGGTGATCAAGTGTATACAAGTGATTTATCGCTTTATCCAGAAAATGTGCTAATTGGTTCAATTGAATCGATTGAAACCGATCGTTATCAGATTGAACATCGCTTGAAAATTAAGCCTTCGGTTCATTTTGATGATTTAAACTATATTAGTATTATTACGGATTTAAGAGGTGACTCATGATTTACCTTCATTTTCTTTTGGATATTTGTTTTTATAATTTTACCCCTTTTAAAACCAATCTTTGCCTTCTTCCTCTTTTAGAAAAGCGTGATTTTAAATTTTTTTTTATCTGGATTCTGATGATTGACTTTCTTTTATCTTTTCATTTGCGCTATTTTTTTATCTTCTTAGTGCTTCATTTTTTTAATCGTTTTATTAAACTTCCCCATTCTTTTTATTATCTTGTGCTTCGTTTTTGTCTTCTTTTTGTTCTCTACCATCTTTTTGTTTTTGTTTTATTTCAAAAATTAGAATTTAATATTTGGGGTTTTTTTATTGATTTACTTTTTCTTCGAATTGAATGTCTAAAATCCAACTCTTTGTCATACCATTACTAAGGTGAGAAAATATGGATGAGTATATGACGATTAAAAATCGTATTAAAAATAAAAGAAATTCTCTTGTTTTTAATAATAAGAAAAAAAAGAGTAATCCGAATCAATCGAAATACATTAGTCAGTTGTTTACACGAACGCTTTTGAGTGTGATTTTGGTTTTGGCTTTTGCTATTTATATTAATATTAGCGATGAAAATCTCATTCGTTTTAATCATTCTTTTTTTAAAGAAAATTTGAAATTTACAGAGATTAACAATCTCTATGCAAAGTATTTTGGAGATATTTTGCCCGATAAAGTTGCTAAAACTACTCCTGTTTTTGACTCTAAGGAAACGCTAACCGATAAAATTACTCCTTATCTTGATCATTCTTATTTATTAACTTTAAATACAAATGCTTTTAACTATTTAGAAAGCGGAATTATTGTTTTTATTGGTGAAAAAGAAAACTTAGGAAAAACGGTGATTGTTCAAGGGATTGATGGCACAGATATTTGGTATTCTAATTTAGAAAATTTTAATGGAACGATTTATGATTATGTTGAGAAAAATACCATTATTGGTCAGTTTAAAGAAAATAAGCCGATTCTTACCTTTATAGAGGATGGAAAAAATATTGGTTATGAAAACTATCTTTCCTAAGTTTAAAATTAATTCTTTAACGTATTTGATTTTTTTAAGTTTTCTATTAACGGGTTTTATAAAAAATATTTTACTTATTTTTTTAATTGTAGTAGTACATGAGTTTGGGCATTTCTTTTTTTTAAACTTTTTTTCTTATGAAGTCGAGAAGATTGAAATCTATCCATTTGGGGGTGTCACCACCACTAATAAATACATCAATTCTCCTATTAATAAAGATTTAATTATTTATTTTGGGGGTGTTTTCTTCCAGCTTCTTTTGTTTTTAGTTTTTTATTTTTTATTTAAAAAAAATTGGATTCATGACAATACGTTTTCTTTGTTTCAAATGTATAATCAATCCATTCTATTTTTTAATCTTCTTCCTATACGACCTTTAGATGGCGGAGAAATTCTTCAATTGTTGTTGCAAAAATGGTTACCTTTTTATCGCTCTTTGGTTGTTATGAATTACATTTCCTGTTTTTTTATTGGGGTGTTTCTTTTGATTAATATAAAATGTAATTTAAATAATTATATTATCGTTTCCTTTTTAATTGGCAAGACCTTGATTAGTTTTCGTGATAAAAATTTGATTCAGAATAAATTTCTTTTAGAGCGGTATTTGCATCGCTTTTCATACAAAAAAATTGAGCACAATGCTTTACAAGATACTTATGTTTTAAAGAAAGAAACGCTTCATTTTTTTAAGGAGAAAGAAAAGTACATTCATGAAAAAGAGTTTTTAAAGACTAAGTTTGAAATCATTTAAAAAGAAAGGCTGCCTTTTCTTTTTAATATTGACGTCCAAAATAAATTTTGTGTTTTCCTTCTTCTTTACAACAAATACAAGGACCGTTTGGTGCTTCGTTTTCCAGAATACAACGTGATTTTAAACCTGTGTCTTCTTTTATTTTTAATTCGCAAGCTTCTTTTCCACACCAATTGATTTTTATAAAACCTGATTTATTTTGAGCTAGTTCTTTAAATTCATCATAATTTTTTGCTTCGTAAAGCATGGCGTTTCTTCTTTCTAAAGCGCGGTTATAAAGATTTTCTTGGATTGTTTCTAAGTTTTCTTTTACTTCAATCACTACTTCATCTAAATGAATTTCTTGTTTTTCAAGGGTATCTCTTCGAACTAAGGTTAGGACGTTTTTTTCTAAGTCTCGCATGCCAATTTCTAAACGAATTGGGTAGCCTTTTACTTCCGCTTCGGCAAATTTAAAGCCTGGGGATTTACTTGAATCGTCTAAAAGACAAGTGATGCCTTCTTTTTCTAAGTTTTCTTTTATTTCACTTGCTTTTTTTAAGACTTCTTCATTGGTTCCAATTGGAATGATAGCTACTTTTATAGGGGCAATTTTAGGTGGTAAAACCAGCCCATGATCATCACTATGGGTCATAATAATAGCTCCTATCATACGTGTTGAGACACCCCAACTGGTTTGGTATGGCGTGACTAACTTGTTTTCTTTATTTAAGTATTCAATACCAAAAGCGGAAGCAAAACCTTGCCCAAAGTAATGGCTGGTTCCATTTTGTAAGGCTACTCCATCGTACATCATGGCTTCAATGGTGTAGGTTTCAACGGCTCCTGAAAATTTTTCTTTTTCTGTTTTTCTTCCAACAATAACAGGAAGAGCTAAAACGTTTCTTTGAAAATCTTCATAGATTTTAAACATACGTTTGGTTTCTTCTCTTGCTTCCTGTTCCGTTTCATGCATTGTGTGTCCTTCTTGCCATAAGATTTCACGACTTCTTAAAAAAGGACGGGTTGTTTTTTCCCAACGAACGATGGTACACCACTGATTATACAAAAGAGGTAAGTCCCGATAAGACTTAATAATTTTTTTAAAGTGCTCACAAAATAAAACTTCACTGGTAGGACGAACGCACATTCTTTCTTCTAAGGGTTCACTTCCCCCTTGTGTTACCCAAGCGACTTCAGGAGCAAAACCCTCCACATGTTCTTTTTCTACATTTAATAAACTTTCGGGAATAAACATGGGCATTTGAATATTTTTATGTCCTGTTCGTTTAAATTCCTTATCTAAAATACTTTGAATGTTTTCCCAAATAGCATAGCCATAAGGACGAATAATCATGCTTCCTTTAACATTTGTGTAGTCAATTAAATCGGCATTCATCAAAATATCGTTATACCATGTGGCAAAATCAACGTCTCGAGAGGTTATTTTTTTATTTTCGCTTGTCATATTATCACCTATTCACTTTCATTTATTTCAAAAGGGATGAGTTCATCGTTTGCATTTAAAATTTTATTAACTTGTTCTGTGGCGTTTTTTAATTTATCACTACATACACTCACTAATTTCATGGCTTCAGTGTATTTATCTATAGCATGGTCAAGCTCGATGTTGCCACTTTCAAGTTCTTTTACGATGCTTTCCAATTTTTCTAATGATTCTTCAAAACTTATATTATTATTCATAACTACCTTCCTTCACTACCGCTTTAATACGGCCTTTTCTAAATTGAATGTCAATGGTCTCATTACCTTTTAGCTTACTTGCGTCTTTTATGATTTCACCATTTTTTGTTGTGACACTGTATCCTTTTTCTAATATATTTAAAGGATTTACTAATTTTAAAGTATTTATCATCATTTCTTGTTGATGTTTCTTATTTTCTAAAATCATTTGAATACTGTTTTTTAAACACATTTCATTTTTCCTTAAATCATTTTGATATTTTTCATACATTTTTAAGGGATTTTTTAATATGTAATTGTTTTTGATGGCTTCAAATTTTGTTTCTGCTTTATTGATTTGAGTTTTAATGCTTTTGTTTAATTGTTCTAATAAACGGTCTAGTTTTTGTTCTTTTAATTCATACAGCACCATAGGATTTTTTAATACAAAGCTGTTTTTTAAGTGTTCTAATTGTTGATTTTTTATTTTTAAGGTATGGCTTAATAAAGCATTTAATCTTAATTTTTTCTCATCGATTAGGTTTATTAAATCTAAGGTGGTGGGTACCGCCATTTCAGCGGCCCCTGTGGGTGTTGGCGCTCTTAAGTCTGCTACAAAGTCCGCTATGGTAAAATCAACTTCATGCCCTACTGCACTAATAATTGGAACGGTTGAGGCAAAAATGGCTCGTGCGACACTTTCTTCGTTAAAGGCCCATAAGTCTTCAATCGATCCACCTCCCCTTCCACATATTAAAACGTCTAAATCGTACGTATTGGCTTTTTTGATTTGAGAAACGATTTCTGGAGCGGCGGAAGCGCCTTGCACTAATGAAGGGAACAAAATGACCTCTGCAATGGGGTATCTTCTTTTAATGGTGCTTAAAATGTCTCGAATGGCTGCACCTGTAGGAGCGGTGATTACCCCAATTTTTCTAGGGTATTTGGGAATAATTTTTTTATGTTCTTGACTAAAAAGGCCTTCTAATTCTAATTTTTTCTTTAGTTTTTCATATTCGACGAAAAGATTGCCTAAACCATCTTTTTCCATCGTTTCCACATAAATTTGATAGGTTCCTTGAGCGGGATAGGAAGAAATACGCCCACTAACTAAAACATTCATTCCATCTTCAGGAATGAAATTAAGCAATCGAGCGTTATTAAAAAACATCACCGCACTAATTCTAGATTCTTCATCTTTTAATGTAAAATACAAGTGGCCTCTTGTATGATTTTTAAAGTTTGAAATTTCTCCTTTTAAATAGATACGATGAAAAAAAGTGTTTTCATCAAACATCACTTTTATGTATTCATTTAGTTCACTAATTTTAATGTATTTTTCATTTTCCATAAATTTCTACTACTACTCTCTTATGATTTTGTCTAAAACAGCATTTATAATTTTTCTTACCGCATCGTCACTGTATTTTTTGGATAATTCTATAGCTTCGTTAATGACTACAATTTCTGGTGTGTCGGTGTACTTAAGTTCAAATAAGGCCATTCTTAAAATAGAAGCCCCTGTTTTATCTAAACGGTCAATGGTCCAATCTTTAATATGGGTGTTGGCTAAAGTGTCCAACTCATTTTGATGAGTCAAGACACCGTAGACGATGTCTTTTACAAATTCATTTTCAATTTCCATATTTTCTTTAATGATTTCATCAATATTCGGCGTTAATTTAGTATTTTTTAGAATGTCGTATTGGTATAAAATAATCATACATTTTTCTCTTAATTCGCTTCTTTTTAAAGTCATTATTATCACCAAACTAAGTATATCATAAAATGAATGAAAAAACTAATTTTTAATGACTTCTCTTTTTAGACCAGTCATGATTCTTGCTTCAATTTGCGGAATCAAGGCATGTAAACCTAGTAAAATTAATTCTTTTTTGGTTTCTTGCCATTCTAGATTTGTTTTTAAATCTTCGACTTTTAATACTTCTGTAAACACATAAATAAGGCTTTCTTCTACTTCATTTAAAATTTCAAATGAAATAATTTTTTCTCTATACCTTTCCATAGTTACTAAGTCTAATTTTTCAAATGCTTTAGTCATTCGATTCGCATAAAATGTGAGTTGATTTAATAAAGATAAAGCGATTTTAGGCGTTCTTGGACTGTATTTTTCTTGTATTTCATTAATGACTTGCTCCATTTTCACTTCTATTAGAAGGGTTTCTATCGTTTTCGTGTAACCTAAAGCTTGCATTTCATCGTTGTACCTTTTTCTAGTTTGAGGGTTTATTTTATAATAATAAGCGTTATTACTCTTACATCCGTCTTTTACAATACAAACGGTTAAAGCCTCGATTAAGTCTTTTTCTATATCAAATTCAAAGATTTTATTACAGAGTTCTTGATATCTTTTTAAATTTTTTGCTTCTTTTCTCATACAATAACTTGCTATATTTTGTGTTCCTTCTTCTATTAACAGACAGAAATATTCTAAAATACTTGAACCGACAAAGGACCCTTCATAGAAAGATTGATTTCTTTTTTCATAATAGCGATTTAATTCGTTTAATTTATTATTAAAAATACGGCCGATGTTTTCTACGTTAATTTTTTTATTTATAGTGAGATTGGTTATTCTTTCATTTAAAACTTTTACTAATTCTAATACTTCTTTTTTTGATATTGTCATGTTTATCCCCCTTTCAAAAAAACAAGTTTTTTTACCTTCTTCTATTTGTTTTGCCTTTTTTCCTTTTTCGAATCGGTTCTTTTGTTTTTTTAGTTTCTTTTTCCCCTATTTCTTTTTGATGATAAATTTTTAATAATTCTTCTAATTCTTCTTCACTTAAATTACTCTCTAACCATGCTTTTTTCTTTTTATAATAGCGCTGATTATGATCGGCAATAATCATTTCAGTTAATTCTTTCAAAAGAAAAGTGATTTCTTCAATTTTTCTTTCGTAGTCCTTTTTTTCCTCTTCTTGATTTAATTTACTCATTTTAACTAATAGCTTTTTTTGAAGTTTTAAGTATGCCGTGTACACCTTTTTTAAGTCGGGATTTCTTCCTACTTTTATTTTAAAGGCCGCAATTTCTTCTTCTGTGATTGAGCTATTATTTAAATTTGTTAGCACATCTAGATATTCAATTTGATACTTTTCTATTTCCTCTTTTTTCTTCTTTTTAAACAATTTTTATCCTCCTTTTATTAATTCTTTTAATTCATAAAGTTTATTGATGGCTTCAAGTGGCGTTAGGTTTAAGGGGTCCACTTCTTCCATAAATTCTTTTATGGTGTCTTTTTCACTCGTTTCAAATTGCATTTCTAATTGAATGTTTGGTCTTTCTATTGTCTTTTTTCCTTCTTCATATACTTTTAAAATTTCACTGGCTCTATTTATTAATTCTTCAGGCATTCCTGATAATTTTGCCACATGAATTCCATAAGATTTATCTACAGCCCCCTCTTTTATTTTATGCAAAAAAGTAATGGTTCCATTTTCTTCTTTCGCGGAGACATGAACGTTTTTTATGTTGGGAAATCTTTTTTCAATTTGGGTTAGTTCATGATAGTGGGTTGAAAAAAGGGTTTTACATTTTATATGGGTATTGACATATTCTAAAATGGCTTCTGCTAAACTCATTCCATCGTAAGTTGACGTGCCTCGCCCTAATTCATCAAATAAAATAAGACTGTTTTCGGTAGCGTTTAAAATGGCGTTTTTGGCTTCTTTCATTTCAACCATAAAGGTAGATTCTCCACTTACTAAGTCATCACTGGCTCCAATACGTGTAAAAATTTTATCTATAATGGGCAAAGTGGCACTGGTTGCGGGAACATAAGAACCAATTTGAGCTAGAAGAACAATAATGGCTAATTGACGCATGAAGGTCGATTTTCCACTCATATTTGGACCAGTAATTAAAAGGGTATTGACGTTTTTAGACATTAAACAATCGTTTCTAACATACGCATGATTGCTCACTCGTTCAATAACAGGATGAAAACCATCCTTAATTTCTATTTTATGTTCTTCATTTAAAGTAGGACGAATGAAATGGTATTCCTCAGCACATACCGCTAGACTGGTTATGGCATCCAATTCACTTATTACTTCTGCGGTATCTTTTAAATCGGTTAAACTCTTTTTAATCTTTTCTTTGATTTCATTAAATAACTTGTATTCTAATTCAATGATTTTTTCCTCAGCATTTAGGATTAAGGCTTCTTTTTCTTTAAGTTCTGGAGAAATAAAGCGTTCACAGTTGGTTAGAGTTTGTCTTCTTTCCCATTTTAAATCCTCGGTAACCAGACCGACTTGACCTTTAGAGACTTCAATGTAATAACCAAAAACACGATTATACCCTACTTTTAGATTTTTAATGTTGGTGCTACTTTTTAAAGTATTTTCAAATTCAGCTATAAAATTTTTGCCATTTTTACGTATGCTTTTTAATTCATCGAGTTCCTTATTGAATCCACTTTTTATTAAAGAACCTTCTTTAATCGTAACGGGTGGTTCTTCATAAATGGCGTTTTCAAGTAGGTCATAGAGGTCTTGAAAGGTTTCAATTTTATACGTAAAACCTAGCTTTTTTGCAATATCTTTTAGATTTGGTAAGACTTGTAAACTGTTTTTTAATTGCAACAAGTCTCGGGCATTAATGGAATTGTTAGCGATTTTTCCACAAAGTCTTTCAATGTCATAAATGTTATATAAAGCCGCTCTTAATTCGTCTTTTAAAATAAATTCTGTGTTTAATTTTTCGATTTTATCGTATCGCTTGTTGATTGCCTCTTTGTTTTTTAAAGGATGCATTAAAAAATCTTTTAATTTACGACTTCCCATACTGGTTTTGGTTTTGTCAAGAAGCCATATTAAAGAATATGTCCTTTCTTTTAACCGAAGGGTTTCAAATATTTCTAAGTTGCGAATGGTATGCACGTCCATGTCTAAATAATCGTTTTTATTTAATATGTTGACTTTTTTTATGTGAGTAATGTCTTTTAATTCTTTGACAATGAGATAATAAAGTAAATGCTTCACACTTTCTTTAAAACGTATGTCTTCGATTTCTTCTACTAATTCTATTTTTTCTTCATAGACTTCTTTTGAAAAGGTGACTTCAATGTTGTAATTTGATTTTAATAAGCCAATGAATTCAGGGTCATTGTTTTCTTTTAGTACGACTTCTTTTATTTTTAAATTTAAAATCTCATTTAAGAGTTTTTCTTGGTTGTGTTCAACGTTCATAATGTTAATTTCACCGGTTGAAATGTCCGCGTAACATAAAGAATAGACAAATGAGTAGTCTAGAATACTCGCTATGTAGTTGTTTTCGTGTTCACTTAAGAGTTCTGAATCTACAATGGTTCCTTTGCTTATGACTTCAACGACACCGCGTTTTACCATTCCTTTGGTGTTTTTGGGGTCTTCTAATTGCTCACAAATCGCGATTTTATATCCTTTATTTACAAGTTTTTCAATGTAAGGTTTTACAGAATGAAAGGGTACGCCACACATGGGTACTCTTTCTTCTAATCCAGCATTTTTACTGGTTAAAGTTAGTTCAAGCTCTCGAGCTGCGGTTTCTCCATCTTCAAAAAAGAGTTCATAAAAATCCCCTAAACGAAAAAACAAGAGCTCCTCTTGGTGTTCTTCTTTTATATCGTAGTACTGACGCATGCCAGGACTTAATTTTTCTTTATCGACTTCTAAACGTTTCATTTCTACCCACCTGTTTAGTATTATAGCATTTCTAATTTTAAAAACCAATAGATTAATTGTTTTTACAAGGCTTTTAGTTCATGCTTTTTAATTTTTTTCAAAAAAAAGATAACTTTCGTTACCTTTATGAGAAATTTATTTTTCTCTGTTTTTGTTTTTTAACATTTGTTCTGCTTCTGTTACAGCACTATTTATTAATTTTTCTGTTTTCTTTTTTGTTTTTTTATTGGTTAATAAATAAGCGGTTAATCCAGCACCAAGTCCCATTCCGATTCCAGAAGCTAGCATTGCTTTTTTCATTTTTAACACCTCATTTTTATTATGAGTTTTTTTTTAAATATTATGCAACAAACAATCTTTTAAAGAGGTTTTTCGATTGCTACTGTAATCATTATTCATAGCCATTAAAAAGGCATTTTTTTCTCCAACTAAAACTAAACTTTTTTTTGCTCTTGATACTCCTGTGTAAATGAGCTTATTGTAAAGCATTTTGTAATAATTTTTACTAATAGGCAAAATAACGTGAGGAAATTCGCTTCCTTGGCTTTTATGAATGGTAATGGCGTACGCGTGTTTAATCATTTTTAAGTCTTCTTTGGTGTATTCAACATAATTGCCATCAAAATCGATGACGACGTATTCTTTTTTACGGGGAGTAAAACGGGTTTCTATTTTCGTGATGTAGCCAATGTCACCATTATAAACGTTACAATCGGGGTTATTGACGAGTTGTAAGATTTTATCTTTTTCTCGGAAGGTGTAATCGCCATAGCTAATTTCTTTTTGGGTGGTTTTGGGATTAAAAAGTTCTTGTAAAGAAAGATTTAAAGTATCAATACCATTCTCGCCTTTATACATAGGAGCGAGTATTTGGATGTCATCCACACGTAAGCCTTTTTCAAGGCTTTTTTTACAAATTTCATTAATCATTTTGGTTATGTTTTTGCTTTCTGTTTCAAAGAAATTGTAATCATCTTTTTTTTCGGTAAAGTTATTGCTTAAGTTATGGTCTTTGATTTCTTTTGCTAAAAAGGCAATGTACGAGTTTTCGCTTTGACGGTAAATTTTTTCAAGAGGGTTGTAAGAAAATAATTCAGAAGCTACTAAATCATTTAAAATTAATCCTGCTCCCACACTTGGAAGTTGAAAGGTATCCCCTACTAATATTAATTGTATGTTTGTTTTTATTCCCTTTAGTAAAGAGTCAAATAAATACGTATCAATCATACTGACCTCATCTACTATAATCAGTTTGTGTTCGGTTTTGTTGTATTCGTTCATTTGAAAGTCATTGGTGTCTTGATTCCATTTTAAATAACGATGGATGGTCATGGCTGGCAAATGAGTGGATTCAGCAAGCTTTTTACTGGCTCTTCCAGTTGGAGCTAGTAAGGCAATCTCTTTTAATGTATCGATTGGTGAAAGTTGATTTAATTCGATGTAAATTCGAGTAATGGCATTTATAATTGTTGTTTTTCCTGTTCCTGGTCCTCCCGATATAATGCTTACACGATTTTCTAAAGCATTTTTTATGGCCTTTTTTTGGTCGCTGTTGTAGGCTACGTTAAACGTTTTTTCTAAATTATTTATTCTTTTATCAAAGTCTCCCAAATCTTTTTTAGGTAAATTGGAAATCATTTCTAAATTTTTTGTTATGTCGTGTTCGCGTTCGTAATTTTCTTTTAAATAGTAATGGTCTTTTAAAATCACGATTTTTTGCTCTGTTGCTAAATTTTCTAGAGTGCTTTCTAATTCTTCTTCATTTAGAAAAATTTGAAAGTAATGTTTTAGAGCTTCAGTCATTTCTTCTTTTAAATAATAGACGTCTCCTGAGGTATCACTGATTCGTTTCATGCTTTCAAGTAAACATTCTTTTTTTCTAACTTCGTTTTCTTTATCAAAATGCGTGATGTAAATGTAATCTAATTTATTAAAGTCAATGATGTTTTTGAAAGAGTATAAATTTTCATGTAAATAAATTCCAGCTTTGTCTTTGTAAGTTTTTATAATTTTAGTAGCTTCATTCACTGAAAAGCTATAGTTTTTTAGTTCAAGGATTAAATCGTCTGAGGAGGAATGTAACATGATGGAGTTGTAGATGGTGTCTCTTCTTTTTTCGGTCATGTTTGGAACTAAGAGTAAATTCTCTTTGTTTTCTTTTATTAAATCAATGGCCTTTTCTCCTAAGACTTCAACAATTTTTTTAGCTGTTTTTTCTGCACAGCCTTTTATTAAAGGACTGGATAAGAATTCAATGATGGCGTCTTTGCTAGTGGGTTTTTCTTTTTCATAACTGGAAAATTTATATTGAAAGCCAAAACGCTCGTGCTTGATGTATTCGCCAGTTAGCAAAAACGTTTCTTCTTCATTTGGATCTAAAATGGTTCCTGTAATGGTTATGGTTTTGTTTATAAATTCTTTCATTTCTTCGTCATTGGTTTCTTTGATACGAAAGGTTCCTACAAAAAAGCCGTTTTCATTTTTATAGATTATTTGTCTTATTTTTCCTTTAATAAACATAGTCTTCACCAAAAACATTGTAACATAAAGAAAATAAAAAGCAAACATTAGTTTTGTTTACTTTGGATTTTTCTTATTTAAGGTTTTTTAAAGAAAAAGTATATTATTTTATAAGTAATTTTTTATAAGTTCTTAAATGTCGCTATAACTTTTATTTATAAGTGTCTACGACATTTTTATTTTTAAAAGATAATCATATATATTTTTATAATTTCTTATATTTTCGCTTTCAAAAGTAGTAAATTGGTAGTAAAAAGCATCAAATATTTTACATATGTGCTTTAAAATAAAGGCTTTCATTAAATAATCAATATTTTTTTCTAAAAAATTATTCTTTTTCGTATTCGCAATTAGAACAAACGATTTTATCTTTCTTTTCTACTAGAAGGCTTTCACATTGTGGACATTTCTCTCCTGTTGGCTTGTACCATGAGGCAAAGTCACATTTTGGGTAATTGCTGCATCCATAAAAATTTTTGCCTTTACGGGTCCTTTTTTCAATAATTTTTCCTGAACATTTTGGACAATCTGCTAATTCAATGGTCTCTTTTTCTTCTTTTTTTATGTATTTACAGGTTGGGTAATTTGAACAAGCGGTAAAGGTACCAAATCTGCCGTTTCGAATGACTAGGTCGCTTCCACATTCAGGACAGGTTTCTCCGGTTTTTTCAGCTTCTTTCTTTTCCATTTTTTCAAAAGCCCCTTCTACCATGGGTTCAAATTTTCCATAAAAGTCTTTTAATAATTGAATGTTATCTTGTTTATTTTCAGCAATCAAGTCTAGGTCGTTTTCCATTGCACTGGTGTATTCGACGTTTACGATGTCACTAAAGAATTCTTGAAGTTTATCCGTTGTTTCTACTCCAATGGCTGTCGGCATAAATTTTTTATCTTCTAATAAAACGTAACCTCTTTCTTTAATGGTTGTTAAAATGGTGGAATAGGTACTGGGTCTTCCAATGCCTAAATTTTCCATTTCTTTAATTAAACTACTTTCTGTAAATCTTGGTAATGGTTTGGTAAAATGTTGTTCTTTTTCTATTTTATCGGCGACAATGGTCTTACTTTTATAAGATTTAAAGTCTGGTAAAATGGTATCTTCAAGGGATTCAAATTCTTGATAGATTTTTAAATACCCTTCAAATTTTAAAATGCTACCTGTCGTTTTAAATAAATACCCATTGTTTTCTAATAAAACGGTTGTGGTAAGGAGTAAGGCATTAGCCATTAAGCTGGATAGTGCTCGTACGTAAATTAAATTATACAGTTTGTATTCTTCTGGTGTTAAATATTTTTTCATGCTTTCTGGCGTTCTATAAATACTTGTAGGACGAATACCTTCATGAGCATCTTGCATGTTTTTGTCTTTTTTTCCTACTTTAATGCTTCCTATGTACTCCTCACCAAAATTTTTCTTAATATAATCCATGGTTTGATGAACAAATTCGTTAGAGACTCTTTCTGAATCGGTTCTCATATAAGTGATTAGACCAACGGTCTCGCTTCCAATATCAATTCCTTCATACAGTTTTTGAGCCACACGCATGGTTTTTGACGGAGCAAAGTTAATTTTATTGGCGGCCATTCTTTGAAGAGTTGAGGTTTTAAATACAGGTTGAGCGCTTCTTTTCGTTTCTTTTTCTTTCACGTCTTCTAATGAAAACGCATTAGATAGTTTACTTAAGATTTCGTTTGCTTCAACTTCACTTTTGATTTCTATTTTTTTGCCATGGTATTTTTCTAAATCCGCTTTGAAGTCTTTAAAATCTGCGGTGATGCTCCAGTATTCTTCAGGAATAAATTTTTCTATTTCTCTTTCACGGTCCACGATTAGTTTTAAAGCCACACTTTGAACGCGTCCTGCACTCTTGCCTCCTGTTTTGGATTGCATGAGTTTACTTAATCGAAACCCGATAATGCGGTCTAAAATTCTTCTTGTTTCTTGACTTCTTACTAAGTCTTCATCAATCTTTCTAGGATGGTTGATGGCATCTAAAACCACGTCTTTTGTGATTTCATTAAATACCACACGACTGTAATTGTCTTCGATGTCTAAAGTATCTTTCAAATGCCAAGAAATGGCTTCTCCTTCACGGTCAGGGTCGGTGGCAAGATAGACGTATTCACTATTTTTAACGTCTTTTTTTAGTGCATTAATGTCTTTTGATTTTCCTTTAATCGGGACATAACTTGGAGTAAAATCATTTTCTACGTCCACTCCTAAACCAAATTTACCACTGGTGGCTAAGTCTCTAATATGTCCTTTACTAGAAACGACTTTATAATCTGACCCTAAATACTTTTCTATGGTTTTACTTTTTGCTGGGGACTCCACAATCACTAACTTTTTCATATTTTTCCTTTCTAAATTTATTCTTCTTTTTCCAATACTTTTTCTTTTTCAAGTTTGGCTTTTTCTAATTCTTCTTGTAAATAGTTAAAATAATTGGTGGTAATGGCTAAATTACTCATTTTTATCATGTCCTTTATTTCTTTATTATATTGAATAATTTCTTCCTTACTGTATTGTTTTTCACCAAAATAAGTAATGGTTCCATTCGTAGCGTTATACCACCCTATTTCATTTTCCCAAGAGCCATCGGTGAAGACCACTCGGTTTTTATGAGAGTTTTTGTATTCTTCACTTAATATATCTTCGCCCATATAATACCTTGGGTCGTAGTTAAAGTCAAATAAATTGGCAAGAGTGGGTAGAAGGTTCATGTAAGACGTATAGACGTCAAAACTTTTGGGTTCAATTTCACTACTATAAATAACAAATGGCGTTTTTTCAATATTGTTTTTTTCAAGTACTTCTGCCCCTAAAACGTCTTTAATGGAATTTTTATCTAAACCATAAGGGTAATGGTCTCCATATAAAACGATAATGGTATCATCAAGGATGTCTTTTTCTTCTAAAAGAGTTAGTAGTTTTTCTAAAGCTAAATCGAGTTCTTTTAGTTTAGACATATATCTTTTAGCGGCGAGTGTGTAATTTGTATTTTTGAATAAATCTAAATATTTATCACCATAAGTACTCGAAGTTGAATACGGTTGATGAGCGGTTACGGTGGTCATCCATGCCATAAAGGGATTTTCGGTATCGATTCGTTTCATGGCTTCTTCCATCAAACTTATGTCGCTTGGCCATTCAGCGTAAACGTAATTGTTATAAGGAATGCCTAATTCGTCCGCTCCATAATAAGCCCCACTTCCCATATTTTTATGAATGTTGCTTCGATAATAATAGGTTTCATCGTAGTTATGAAAAGAACTGGTCTTATAGCCCGCTTGGTTAAATAAGTTAAAAATGCTTCCACTGTATTTGTTTTTTTGATAAACGTTGGCGGTACAATTTTTATAGATGCTATATAGACTAATCATTCCACTCATTTCATTGTTCATCGTCGCACATGAATTTCTTGGAGAATAAGCGTTTTTGAAACTCCAACCTTCTGTGTAAAGTTTATAAAATGTTGGGTAATACTCAGGATTAATAAAGATTTCTCCAACGGATTCCATCATTATGACTATTAAATTTTTATTTTTAAAAAGACCTGTATAATCGTTTTTATTCGAAATGGGTCGATTCATAAAATAGCTGTTTAAAGTTTTATAATTTGCGTTGGTTGTTTTAGAAGCCACTTCTTGCCAAAGAGTATCATCTATTTTTCTAGTGTAATCGGTTTCTTCGGGAGGTTCTATAATTTCAGGTGGTTCAAAAATAATGATTTCATCTTCAGGTGTAAAAAGAGTGGTTTTAACGTCTAAGTAAGCAAAGAGGGTCGGTCCAAACTGATTCATACTGATGTTTAGATTGGTTGGATTTTTAAATAAGGCTTTATTACTTTCTAATTGTAAATCGTTTTGCATAAAATCAAGGGTTAAGGTTCCCGTATAAATAAAACCCAAAATAAAAATGATAAAAAGAGCCCTAAGACTTTTCTTTTTTGTGCTTCTTTTTTGAAAACGATTGTTTTCTCTTAAATAGATTTTACTAAATACTTTTTTTTCAATAAAAATTTTATAAAGCGTGTATAAAATAAAAGGTAAAAATAGGAAATAATAAGAAGGTTTGAAAGATTTTAAGTAATCGAAAATGTAGTCGGTCACCGCTCCAAATTGGGAACTGGTGTTAATTGAAATGTATACTCCTAAAAAGTTAATGAATCCTACTTGAAGAAAGGCATAAATGGTGGCCACAAAAAGAAGGAAAAGACTTATTATTTTTCCAGTTTTTTCTTTAAAAAAAGATAAAAGAACGCTTAATCCTAAAGCAATGATGCTTGTACTAATGGCGATTCTAAAAAGAGCCCAATCTACAATTGGCATCATGGATATTTTTCTAAAGAGTATTTCTAAGAAAAATAAGGCCGTAAAAAAGGAAATAAAGTTTTTAAGTAGTTTGTTTGTCGTTATGTTCACTTTCGTTCTCACCTTCTCTAATTAAATCATGAACGGGCTTATAAGTAAATCGATAATTTTTTAAAGGCCCTAATTTTTTTAAGATTTCTAGATGTAATTTTGTGGGGTACCCTTTATGTTTTTCAAAATGATACTCAGGGTATTGCTCGCTTAATTCATACATCATCTTGTCTCTTGTTACTTTTGCTATCACACTGGCGGCGGCGATAGACAAAGATTTAGCGTCCCCCTTAATGATTGAGGTTGAAGGCATTTCTAGTTTTAGGGGTATGGCATCAATTAATACATGTTCTGGTTTTATTTTTAATTGTCTTAATGCTTCATACATGGCAAGTTTAGAAGCTTCATAGATGTTTACTTTATCAATCATTTCTGGTTCTATTGAACCTATTCCTATACTAATGGCGTCTTTTTTTAAAATTTCATAAAATTGATTCCTTTTTTTTTCACTCAGTTTCTTGGAATCGGTTAAGCCTTCCAAAATATAATTTTTAGGTAAAATCACGGCGGCGGCTACAACGGGACCAACTAAAGGCCCACGCCCTACTTCATCCACTCCCGCAATTAGAGTGATGTTTTTTTTATAAAGTTCTTTTTCATATTGTAATAAATCGAGTGATGCCATCTTTTCACCTATTTTCTCTTTTACTTCATTCATTGATTCACTTTTTTCATTATAGGTAAATTTTTTTATTTTTTCAAGAGTTATCGAAAATAAAAAGCAACCTTAAAAAGATTACTTAATATTTAGAAAAATAGGTTATATTCTTTTTCATAATTTTTTAATAAGTCCTACAAGGGTTTTCAAAATCGGAGGCCCCTATATATATATTTTGATTATATTTTATGTTTTCACTTCCTTCTTTAAAACTCTTACATTTATAAATAAAAAAATCAATATTTGCTAACTTTTTTTCGTTTTTTTGATATTTATACTTTAAGGTTCCTCCACATTTAATGCTCCATATACTTCCATTTTTTCTAATATTTCTTCGATTGAAATTACTCCTTTTTCTAAAGCCTCTGCTAAATCCATTTTATTATTTTTTTCATCGATATAATCATTTTCTGTAAACATAGAATAGATGCTATTTTCTTTATCTATTTGATAAATTTTAATAAAATCATTTTCTGGCTTTTGACCTCCAAAATACAATTGTTCACTATTATTTTTTTTGCATCCCGTTAAACAGATTAATGCTATAAGAACTATGCTAATCCACTTTTTTATAACTCTCGCTCCTTTGAATTGTTTATTTTTCTCTTACGTTTATTTCATTATAACATAAATTAATGGTTGTCATTTTTAATTTTTTTCACTAAAGGTTCCAGTAACCCAATTTTCATTAAAATCTTGATAAAGAACTTGATTTTCTTCTAATACATAATAATTAGGGTATTTTGTTCTTTAAACATTTGTAAGTTATTGGTATCCAACATAAACCATTGTTCTCCATCAATAAATGTTAAAGTATGGTTCTTTAATTTTCTTTTATCGTTTTATTTTTTTCTTCACATTGTATTTCATGATTTCATTTCTTTCATAGTTCTCTATTTTAATATAATAAATTTTTTCATTATGAAGGGTTACATATAACATGTTATCAATAAACTGTCCTTTTTTTGTATCATGATTTTCCTTAAAAGTTTCTAATAATTCTAAACGTTCGTTCTTTACTTTATAAAAGTTTGAAAATTGACTATTTTCCTCATTTTTAATGGTTACGATATATAACTCGTTATCCTTATTATCATAAAGAATTCTAGGACTATTCATGTCATTTTTAATTGTACCTGAGTCTAGTTGTTGATGGGTTTCAAACGAAAGGTCCGATTTGATTAATTGCCAATGGTAAATGTCATTTTCGATTTTTTCCGAAATATAATAAATATTATTCTCTATTATGTAATAATCAAATATTCTCCCTTTATTGTATTTGAATTCTTTATATTCGTCGGTTTTTATATTGTATTGAAATAGGTAAAGTGTTGTAAATAGAATCGAATCATCTTTTGTATTTAATATTGAACCATATACTAGATTGTTATCTATGTAATCGATATCAATACTGATTGCTTCATTTTTATATTTTTTTAAATGATGATTTAAATTAAATGTTTTTGTTTGAAGTGAATAAGGTTTTTCCACGGGTTTTATAATCGGTTTGTTCTCTTTTTCCTCTTTTAATAATACATTTTCCTGTTTAGGGTTATTTTTATGATTGAGATTACTTTTTATAACGATTCCTCCAACCAAAATTATAATTAAAATAACTATTAGAACTTTTTTCTTTATCGATACATTTTTTTTCATTTATAATCCTCACTTTCTTATGATAATTTAAATGTACAATTACTATTTTTTTTATTATATCATACAAGACAATAAAAAGAGTCCTTTTGACCCTTTCTTAATTAAAATTTAATATATTACATATCGCCATCCAGAAATAGTCTCATAAACATTCGAAAAGTTATCATATTGATACCCAAAAGTACTTCCATTACCATAGTTTTGATTATTAGAATCTACATAATGAACATTATCGACTGTAATACTTGGCAATCTTAAACTATGACCTCTTATTGTTAAATAGTGACCTGTTGCATGCCCATTATATTTAGTTAAGGATTTAGTTTGAGCATGCAAAATAATTGGTTTATTATTAGCAATATTATTGTCTATAATAGACTTAAATGTATCCTGAGAAATATAATTAACCTTTTGATACCTTTTTGGACTATATTTATTTAATTCATTTAAAACTTGCTCTACACCTGTGCCATTAGAAGCTGTTCCCATTGAATTAGCGTAATTGGTTTGTGATAATGAAGAACCATTTAGATACTGTAGAACCATTTTTACATTTGCTGGTCCACAATAATTACTTTTTTCTTGTTGAATGGGAGTAATATTTAAAACTGGATCAACATAATAACGTGGAGAAATACTTGGTTCATTATTCATAATATCCTTTAATGAGGCTTCAATACTTTCTAAATAATCTTGGGTAAATATGCTTCCTTTTGAACAAGATAAATCTAAGTCTTTTGGATTTGAATTATTTATTATATAATTCAATTCTTCTTCAGAATATTTATTGCAAGATGCGTTTACATTAACAACACTAAATAATACAAATATAAATATCATGATTATTTTATTTTTTTTCATTTTTTCTCCTTCTATAACCTTTATTCTCACCAAAACCTTCTTATTTTTTTAATTCATTTACCACCTAGAACCTTTCTTTTATATCTAAATACAAATTAACTTATTTAAACTGCAATATCTACACCAGGAGCATTATCATAAATATTTCTAGTTGTTCCAGTAAAATCAAATACTCGTCCAAATCCATTTTCATTAATAGAATATTGTTTACTAATATTTTCAGTTGTATTTCTCATTGTGTGCTGATAACTTCCATATACATTTCCACCTTTTGAAGTTTTAAAAGTAACGACTGCTTTTACATTGCCTACATTTGGTAAAAGTAAAGAATATCCAAAACCATTATTAAATTTTTGAGGATTATCGTATTCTTTAATGTAGCCATCTCCAATAACTTTCGCATGATCAATTCGACTTATGGTTACATTTTCAGTTCGTACTCCTAACACATCATAACTTTTTACTGTTGGTGTTCCTATAAAAGTAATGGTTAAAGTTAAAGTACAACTATTTGAACACACTTTTGAAATTTTTAAATTTCTTAAGTTTGTTGTTACTTCGGTACTTCTAGTTAAAGAATGATTCTCTATTTCCTGAATTCTAGTTTCAACTTTTTGATTAAATAAATCCCTATTTTTTAAATCTAGATACTCTTCCATCGTTAAATAATCTTGATATCCATTCCAGTATAATTCAGAAATAAATTCATATTCTTCTTTCGTTAGAATCACTTCTTTATTATTTTGATAAAAATTTTCTTTAGCGTTTACCTCATAAAAACATAAGACACAAACTAAAATAAAACTACACAAAATTTTTTTATACATATCCTTCTCTCCTTTCCAAAAACATAACATTATTCCAAAAAAAAGTAACGAGCTTTTTTGGCTCATTTACTTAATCTTTTTAATTTAAATACTTTTTTAAATACGATTTTTCAAATTTCGGATAGATTTTTTCTCCATTTTTACAATTTCCAGATAGGCAATAAAATTTATTGTTCTCTATTTTACCCCTAAAGTTTAAGGTATTATTTTTTTCATTTTCATAAAATAACGAATTTGTTTCAACATCATACGTATAAATTGAATCTTTATTTTGAATAACTAAAATATTTACTGCAAAACTCATTAATTCATTTTTTGTCACTAAACTACAAGTATTTTCATCACATATAAAATTTTCTTTTATTTTAGTAGGGATTGTAAAAACTTTTTCCTGACTATTGGTTCCCATTTTTTCTGTCTCTGAATAATGAAATTTATCATTATTGAATTCTTCTAAAAAATTTAATTTTATTTCTTCATTATTAATGATGACATACAAATCTTGTTTTTGTTCTATAAAATCTTTATATGAAATTAATGCTTCATAACCATAAAAATCATATAGTAAATGATTGGGTTCCCCTTTATAGACTAAAGTTCTTGTATTATTTTTCTCACTATAAATTGAGATTTCTTTTGCATTAGGATTTATCTTTCCTATATCAAGATAGATTTTATCTTTAGATAAAACCAATAGTCCATTATCTAATTGATAATTTTTAGAACGACCATCAACATGATAGATTCTAATACTTTTGTAATTATTAAAAAAATACATAGACAAAATTAAACTTACAACTAAGCCCAAAGCTAGGACTAAGCTCACCAAACTTACTTTTAATCTTTTTAGTTTTGTATTTTGGGATTTTAAATATTTTTTAAAAGTTATCTCTATTATTTCTTGATTCTTTTTAGTCTTCTTTTCTCCACCAATTAATTCTTCTAAATTCACATTAAAGATTTCACCTAATAAAATTAGATCTTCTAATTTGAAATTGCGTTTGCCATTCTCTAATTTATATATTTTAGAACGCTCACAAAACATTTTTTCAGCTAATTGTTCTTGAGTCCAGTTTTTTTCTTCACGAAGTTGTTTTATAAATTTTCCGATTTTTTCTGAATCCATAGTCCTTTCTCACACCTCTCCCTGTTTTAAATTATTATAACGAATTACAAAGAAAAGTAAAGTTTAAAGAAAAAGAAAAAAATCAAGAAAAGGTTCCTGATTGGTTCTTTTTTAAAGATTCGATTTGTCTATCAAAAGACTCACTATTTACTATATAAGTTCCACTTACTGCTATGTCTAACTGAGCATTTTTAAAGTAAGCAATCGTTTTGTCATTTATTCCACCATCTACACTGATTAAATAAGTATACTTTTTTTCTTTTCTTATTTGATCTAATTTTTCAACGCGTTCTTTGGTTTCTGGAATACATTTTTGACCTCCATACCCTGGGATGATGGTCATGACTAGAACTAAATCTATTTGATTTAAGTAAGGTATTAATTCTTCTAAATCTGTTAATGGACTTATGGCAATACCTACTTTACAATTTTTACTTTTAATGTAATTAATGGTTTCTTGATGGTTCGTAGTCGCTTCAAATTGATAAGTGATACTAAATGGATTTAGATTTGAATAAACATCAATGTATTTTTTTAAATGTAATGTCATTAAATGAACATCTTTTGGTTTTGGACTTTCTTTTAAATATTGGAACATTTTTTGATCAATAAAAGTTTTATTGGCGGCGAATAAGCCATCGATGACATCTACGTGAATATAATCGGTGGACGAGGCATTAATCAAATCTATGGTTTTAAAAAAACCTTGGTTGCATTTTAAAAAAGTAATGGCTGTTTTCATCATTCACTCCTCTCTCTATTTATAAAATCTAAATAATTTTGATACCTAGACAGTAATATTTCTTCTTTTTCGACGGCCTCTTTGATACGACAGTCTTTTTCTTTATCATGCAAACAGTTTTTAAAAGGACAAGTATAACGCCTGAATTCTTTAAAGCTTTCTTTTATGTCTTCTTTTTCTATGTCTTTAATTTCTAAAGCGGAAAATCCTGGAGTATCGGCGATGAAGAAGTCTTCGATTTTAAAAAGCTCCACATGTCTTGTTGTATGTTTTCCTCTTCCTAAAGCTAAAGAAATTTCATCGGTTTTTAATTTCAAGTTTGGACAAAGTTGATTTAAAAGGGTTGATTTCCCCGCACCTGTTTGACCTGTCACGACTATTTGTTTGCCACTTAAAAGGCGTTTTATTTTATCCAGTTCTGTATTTTTTACAACTTTATACTCACAATCTTTGTAATAGTGGATGATTTTTTCGATTTGCTTTTCTTCTTCGTTTAGTAAATCCAATTTAGTAAAGCAAATGATGGGTTCAATTTTATTGCTGAGCATTAATGAAAGCGTTTTATCTAAAAGTTTTAAACTTAAATCAGGAAGTTTTACGCTTGTTACAATAAGAGCGAAATCCATATTAGCAATGTTTGGTCTTTCTAACACATTTTTACGGGGTTCAATTTCTAAAATGTAATGGTTTTCTTCATCTATATAGCAAAAATCCCCTACAAGAGGGGTGATTTTTTCTTTACGAAATTTACCTCTAGCGTGACAGTTTAATGTTTTCTCTTCTAATAAAACGGTATAAAGATTACTAATGATACGAATAATCTTTCCTCTTTTTAGTTGTTGTTGCATGGTATTTTATTTCCTAAATCATCGTAACAAGCTTCTCCATCTGGGTCTTCTTCTGGTGTGCCTTTGGCTACTTTTATGGTTAGGGTTACACCTGAACGAATGGTAAATCCTTCTGGTTTATCTTGACTTAAAATGGTTCCTTCGGGTTGACCACTATTCATGACTTCTTCGATTTTTAATTTTACACCATAATCATCACAAAAGGCTTGTATTTCTTCAATGGTATACGATCCTTCCGTAAAGTTAGGGTATTTGCTTACTATATTTGGAATATACAGAGTAATGTTGTCTCCGCTTGATAATTTTTCTCCTCCAGCTACAGATTGTTCAATGATCTCTCCATCTTTTACGCTATCTGGATTTTCGACGTTTTTCTTTTCAATTAAGACTTGAAGTCCTAAGGCTTCTAAAGCACCCTTTACTTCTAAGTAATTTTTGCCAACATAGTTTTCAAGGGTAATCTTGGTATCACCAATGGAGACATACAGCATGATTTCTGTGTTTTTGGTTCGTTTGCTTCCCGCTAAAGGATTGGTTTTAATAATATGCCCTTCAGCTACATCACTACTTGATTGTTCTTGTTGTTCATCACTCACTACAAAACCTTTATCTTGTAAGACTTGAATGGCCTCACTTATACTCATGTTGGTGACATCTGGTACTAAAATTTCACTTTCTTTCGTTATTATTGGAACTAATGCTACTATACAGGTAATGATTACAACTAAACCTGTAAAAATAGCGGCTAGAATGATTAAAAGTTTGTTTTGTTTTTTTAAATCATTTTTGGTAATTTGCTTTGCTATAGGGACCACTCCTTCACTTTCTTTTTTAGGATTTTCTTTAAGCATTTTATTAATTTTGTTATCATCAAAATTATTTTCAGGATGTTTATAAGAGAGAACGGGTTCTTTTACTCGGTTTTCTTCTAAACATGTTTTTAAATCTTCATGCATTTCTCTTGCATCATTATAACGATTTTTAGGATTTTTAGCGGTTGATTTTAAGATAATGTTGACGAGACTGTTTGGTAAACTTGGTAATTCTTCTTTAATGTTTGGTATGGGTTCTTTTAGATGTTTTAAAGCTATTTCTACTGCATTGTCTCCTCTAAAGGGAAGTTTTCCTGTCAAGAGTTCATACATAACGATTCCCATTGAATAGATGTCGCTTTGTAAACTAGAGCCTTTACCGCTTGCTTGTTCGGGGGGAATGTAATGGACACTTCCCATTACAGAATTCGTTTGAGTCAGTTGTGTGGCATTCATAGCGGTTGAAATGCCAAAGTCCGTAATTTTTACTAATCCATTTTCTAAAATCATAATGTTTTGAGGTTTAATATCTCGATGAATGATGTAGGAGTCATGAGCCAAACTCATTCCATCCGTGATTTGCATCATAATGTCCACGACTTCGCTGATGGTTAGTTTTCCTCGTTTTTTTATTAAGTCTTTAAGGTGTTTGCCTTCAATGTATTCCATTACGATGTAATAGTCTCCACCCTCTTCTCCTACATCATAAACTTCAACTATGTTTGGATGGTTTAAACTACTAGCGGATAAAGCTTCTCTTCTAAAACGACGAACAAATTTTTCATCGCTAGATAAATCCCCTCTTAATAATTTTACAGCAACGTTTCTATCGAGTATGGTATCGTAGGCCAAGTAGACATTGGCCATACCGCCTTCACCAATGGATTTGATGATTTGGTAACGGTCACTAATCTTTTGCCCCTTCATTATCATTTGTATCACCACTTTCCTTTATGACTAAGTAAGCCACAGATATGTTGTCTTGTCCCCCTCGTGCGTTACTTTTACGAATTAATTTTATGACTTTTTCTTCCATTTCTAAAGATTCATCGTTTAATACTTTTTCAATTTGTTCGGTTGTGAGCATATTGGTTAAACCATCACTACATAATAAAATGGCTTCACTTGTTAAATCGACATCAAATATATCCAGTTCTACTTTTTCCATGGCGCCTAATGCTTTCATCAGCACATTTTTTTTGGGATGGTATTTGGCTTCTTCTTCAGTGAGTTGACCCGCTTCTACAAGTAAGTTCACTAGGGAATGAGGTTTCGTAACTTGATGAAGATGGCCATTTTTTAAAACAAAACCAGTGGAATCCCCAATGTTTCCAAAAATCAAGTATTCTTTGGTTAAGATGGCTAAAACTAATGTGGTTCCTAATCCTGTGGTTTCAGGATGGACTTTTGCGTATTCAATGATTTCATTATTGATTTCACTGGCGTTATCGTTTAACCAATTGACGGCATCTAGTTTTGAACCAATCGAAGCCATGTGACTGAATCGTTTTCCCATGTGGGTAACGGCTAGACTCGATGCAACTTCACCAGCACGATGTCCTCCCATGCCATCTGCTACCATAAGGAGATATTCGTTGCTTGCGTTTTTTAATATGGTTACAGAATCTTCGTTATGGCTACGGACACGTCCAGCATCGGTTAAATAAAATGTTTTCATAAGCCCACCTCTTTGCTTCTAAGTTGACCGCATGCCGCTGAAATCTTGCTTCCAAATTCTTTACGAATGGTCACATTGATGCCTAATTCTTTTAAAGTCTTGCAAAACTCACTTATGGTTTTGACATCACTTTTTTTGAATTCTAAATGATTGGTTTCATTATAGGGAATTAAATTCACATAAATGTTCATTCCTTTTAATTTTTCAGCGAGTTCTATGGCACACGTCTTATTATCATTTATCCCTTTAAGCATAACATATTCTATGGTTACTCGTCTATTGGTATGTGCAATATAGTCTCTTACAGAGTCAAGTAATTGACTTATATTATACACTTCGTTTACTTTCATGATTTGGTTTCTAATTTCATCGTTTGGAGCATGCAAAGAGATGGCAAGGTTTATTCCTAATTCTTCATGCATTAAATCATAAATTTTAGGTACTAAGCCACTGGTTGAGAGTGTGATATGACGAATGCCTATAGCCAGTCCTTTGGCATCATTAATGATTTTAATAAATTTAATGATGTTTTCATAATTGTCTAAAGGCTCTCCTATTCCCATTATCACAACGGATGAAATACGCATTTTTAAGTCATCTTCAATTAAAAGAAGTTGACTTACGATTTCATAAGTTTCTAAGTTTCTTACTTTTTTTAGTCTTCCTGATTCACAAAAACGACACCCCATGTTACAGCCGACTTGACTGGATACACAAATACTTATGCCATAATCATGAAACATAATGACGCTTTCAATGTAGTTTTTATCTTCTAATTCAAATAAATATTTTCTTGTTAACGTGTCTTTTTCTATACGAATAATTTTAGGCATGGAAAAAGAAAAATTTAATTTCATTTTCTCTCTAAGTTCTTTTTTTAAATTGGTAAAATGGTCGATATTCTTTTCTTTTTTTTGGTACAACCATTCAAAGACTTGTAGGGCTTTAAATTTTTTTTCGTCATTGGTTAGAAAATAATTTTCCAATTCTTCTCTTGTCGAGCCATAAATATTATTCATAAATTCACCATTATTAGTATATCAAATTTCTTTTTTTTCGTCTATTAGAGAAAAAAAGACTTTTTTGTCTTCTTTTGTAATATTGGTTAATAAATTTTATACGCTTTAGGGTTAATTTCATCTTTTAAAACTTAAAATATTTTATCAAAATTTGAGTATAATTCTTTATAAATTATAAATATTTTAGTAATTCAGGAAATTCTGTATACCCACTTTCTGAATTTAGATGACCCCCCCCCCGAATCAAAATTTGATTTTTAGTTATTGTGTCCGCAAATTTTTTTTCGGCTTCATATTTTACGTAAGGGTCATTATCAGAATAAAAACAAACGATGTCATCACAATAATTTTTTATCTCGTTAAGATTATCAAAATACATGCTTTCATTTACTGTATCGTATTCTTTATCGATTCCCAGATAATTATTGAAACCACAAACAAAAACTAATCGCTTTACTTTTATTTTATTTTCTACTAAAAATTTACAGATAAAGATTGGGGCAATGGAATGGGCTATTATTATTGTCTTTTCATTTAACACCTTTGCTTCCACGTACGTTTTTAATAGTTTTGACCAATTCTCATAATTTTGTTTCCCTACTCCTGTTGGAAAGTCTGGGGTATAAACTTCTAAATTTTTACTTTCGATTTCTTTTCTTAAATAAGGCAACCAATTAACAAAAGGACTGCCAAAACTTCCATGTGCTAACAAATAATTCTTTTTCATTTTCTAAATTCTCCAATTCGTAACATTTTTTATTTCAACCTTATTTCACTAATATAAGCCATGTCTGCATTCCTTTTTTATGAATGGAAAAAGGCTTTAATTTTACAAGTTTATCAATAAAAATTAAAGTAGCGTAACGGCTTTCTTTTTTTGATTCCCAAAAAGTTTTATTTACGCAAAGTTGTTCACTATATTTTTCTTTTATTTTTTCAATGGGTGTTTCCTTTAAATTGAAAAATAAAACTTCTTTTACTTTAAAATAGGCTATAATGGGCCCACTTGATTTTTTTACAAAAACAATGTCTTCCTTTTCTATTTTATTGTAAGGTATGATTTTATTTTTGGTGAATCTTGATTCTATCGTTTTCTTTCCTTCTAACATAAAGGTTAGAAAAGGATCTGTAAAAATGCCTAAGTGTAGTTTTTTTCCTTTAAGAAAGTCTATTTCTTCTTTAGGTAATTGATTTTCTATATTTTTTATCACTTCAGCGTACCTATTAATCCTCTTTATTTACAACTTTATTTATTATTTCTTCTTTATTTATTCCGTTTAAATAGTCTTTAATTACCATTTCTTTTTTACCAAAAGGTTTTATTTTTTCTATATAAAGAATACCATCTTGACACGTGATACCAAAATTTTGTTTAGTGATTTCAATTATTTTTCCTATTTCTTCTTTGTGTTCTTTTTTTAAAAATCGTGCTTCTAGAACTTTATATTCTTGATTTTCTAAAAGAAAATTGGCTAAAGGCCATGGATTTAAGCCTCGAATTTGATTTATTACTTCTTTTCCTGTTTTTTTAAAATCTAAGCGCTCTTCTTCTCTTTTAATGTTATAAGCGTATGTAACATTGCTTTCTTCTTGAGCAATTTTTTGATTCGTTCCATTTATAATACTCGGTAAAGTTTGAATTAACAATTGGGCTCCTATTTCACTTAATTTTTCATGAAGCGTTCCCACATTATCACTTGGTTCTATTTTATAATCTTTCTGAGTAATGATGTCGCCATTGTCCATTTTTTCAGCCATATACATAATCGTGATGCCTGTTTTTTCGTCCCCATTTATTAAACACCAATGAATTGGAGCTCCTCCTCGGTATTTTGGGAGAAGAGAGGCATGTACATTAATACAACCTAATTTTGGGTAATCCAATATAGATTTTGGAATAATTTGACCATAAGCACAAGTAATAATAATATCTGCATCCGTATTTAAAATGGTATCGAATTCTTCTCTAATTTTATTGGGTTGAAATAGAGGTATCTTCTTTTCTAAAGCTAATTTTTTGATAGGAGATGGTGTCAGTATTTGTTTTCTTCCTACTAATTTATCAGGCTGGGTTACTACTAAAACTACTTTTGTTTTATCTATTAATTCTTTTAAAATAGGAACAGCAAAGTCAGGGGTTCCCATAAATATTACTTTTAAATTTTTCAAAATCATCACCTAATAAAATTTTACCAAAAAAAAAGAAAAAGTACAGTTTATCTTTTTATATCCTTATTTTTGTCCATTTCCTTTTTTGTTTTATAATTGAATCTTGATCATTTTAGATATTTAATGGATTAAAATCGATTTCTAAGTTCACTTTATTATTTAAAATAAATAGTTTGTCTAGTTCTTTTAAAGTGGGTTTTAATTTTTCATCAAACCGATATTTAATAACAATATTAAAGCGATAAATGTTGTTTACTTTAAAGATGTTTGCGGTGGTGGGTCCTAAAATAATTGTTGAGTTACTCAAATTTTTTCTTAAAAAATTGGCGGTATTTATGGATTCTTTGCTTGCTTCTTCATACGATTTACTGGTTATTTTAAGACTAACTAAAAAATAATATGGAGGGTATTTTAGTTTTTTTCGAATGCTCATTTCATAATTATAAAATTTATCGTAATCTTGTTCAGCTACACACTTCAAAATAAAGTTATCTTTATTAAAGGTTTGTAAGACGACCGTTCCTAACGTGTCTTTTCTTCCTGCACGCCCCGATGCTTGATAAAGTAAATCAAAGGTTCTTTCACCACTTCTAAAGTCTGGTAAGTTTAAGGTCGTATCCGCATTCAATATCCCTACTACTGAGACCAAAGGAAAGTCATGACCTTTACTTACCATTTGAGTTCCTAATAAAATATCGTATTCATGTTTTTTAAACGCCTGAATCATTTCATCGTAACTGTTTTTACGTCGTGTGGTGTCTGTATCCATTCTAAGCACTCGAATTCCTTCAAATTCTTTATTTAAAAGTTCTTCCACTTTTTCTGTCCCTACTCCATAAAAATCAAGTGTTTCTTTGCAATTCGGGCACCTTTCTTTTTTTAGTATTTTGTATCCACAATAATGGCATCTTAAAGCGTTACTTGTCTTATGATACGTTAAAGTGATATCACAGTGTGGGCATTTATAAGTAAAACCACAGTTTCCACAAGTAATGGTTGTAGAAAACCCCCTACGATTTAAAAGAAGAATGATTTGTTCATTTCGACTGATAGCGGCTTCAATTTCGGTTTTTAAAGCTTCACTAAAGTAATGATTCCCCTTTTTTATTTCCCTTGCCATATCCACAATTTCACAAGTAGGGAGTGGCCCTTTATTTACTCGATGGTTTAGTTTTAAGAGATGATATCGATTTTTAGAGGCTCTTGCCATTTTTTCTAGAGTGGGCGTTGCACTTCCTAATACTAAGGGAATGTTATGATAATCGCTTTTCCATTCCGCAATGTCAATGGCGTTGTATCTTGGGTTGTTTTCTTGTTTATAGGAATCGGAGTGTTCTTCATCAACAATAATTAGGCCTAAGTTTTTTAATGGAGCAAAGATAGCACTTCGTGCCCCTATCACAATTTTTACTTCGTTTCTAATAATTTTACGCCATTCGTCATATTTTTCGCCATCTGATAGGCCACTATGTAAAACAGCGATGTGGTCAAAACGTGCTTTAAAGTTTCTGATGAATTGAGGGGTTAGACTAATTTCAGGAACAAGAATTAAACCTGTTTGTTTTCTTTTTAAAACTTCTTCTATGATTTGCATATAGATTTCGGTTTTTCCAGAACCAGTGACCCCATGAAGTAAAAATTTTTTATTGGTGTTTAAATTTTCTTTTAATGTGTCAAAAACAATTTGTTGTTCTTCATTTAATTTTTTTTTCGAGTCGTTTAGTACACTTAGTTCATCTAAGCGGTAAATTTCTTCTTCGTATTCACTAATTATTCCTTTTTTTAAAAGCGTTTTAACACTCGAAGCCGATAGTAAGTTGGCTTCTTTTTTTAAAGGTTTAGGGGTACTTTTTATGTATTCTATAATTTCTTGTTGAGATTTAGTTTTAATTAAATGACCTACCTCTTTTTTTTCTATCTTTAATAAAGTTTGGTATTTTTTATTTACACTCGTTTTAATGCTTGCTTTTAGAGCGGTAGGAAGCATGACACTTATCGCACTAGATAAAGACGTTAGACAGCTGTCTTTTATGTATTTAGCAAGGGTTATTAATTCTTCATTTAAAACAACTTCTTCGTCTATTATTTTCGTAATTTTTTGAATGGTGTATTCTTTTTGAGGGTTTGGATTAAAAGCTAAAATAAATCCTTCTAATGTTCTTTTATTAAAAGGAATTTCTACTCTTTTGCCAATGGTCACTTCTTTTTCTAATTCTTTAGGCACTTCATAAGTGAAGGTTTGGTCTGTTTTTTTGTTTTTTAATTCTAGAAGAACTTCTACAAACATTGTCATCACCTTTTTCATTATAACAAAATTTGAGATTAAAAACATTTTTTAGAAAAAATTTAATGAAATAACGAAAATTTTTCTTTATTTATGCTATGATAGTAATATATCCAAGTATATTAAGGAGTTGAGTTTATGGATAATAAAATGGAACAAGGGAATGAACTTGCTCATTCTAAGAAAAAAGTCCTTTTCTTTACCTTCGGGTTTCTTTTTATGGCTACGTTACTCGTTGGTCTAGTTGCATTCAAGTTTAAGAAAGGTGACCCTGAAAAAGTATTTGATACGGTTCTAAAAGAATCTAAAGCTTTACTACTAAAACAATCTCAAAGTACTCCAGAGGATTTTACCTTTTTTGGAAGTCAATTTAACATTAAAACCAATCTTCATAGTCAAAATAGTGAATTAGAGACATTTTTAAATGTGTTGAACAAAATGGATTTTGATTATCAATACGCTTATGACTTTGATAAGAAAGCGCTAGATGGAGCATTTGGCATAAACTATAATGGTAAAGATTTGATTCGTTTTCTTCTGTATATGGAAAACAAAGAGGCTTACATTCAGTTAAAAAATTTCTATGACCAATACATTCATGTTCCTATGGAAGAACAAATGGACACATTCAATCTTGAGGGTTTAAAAAATTATAAAAGTGATTTAGAGATTGTGTTAAATACGTTGGAAGAAGCTTTATTACAGGCTTTAAAGAAAGACTATTTTAAAGTAGAAACTGAAAAAATTCCTTATCAAGGAAAAACGATTACAGCGAATAAAAATAGTTTGGTTTTAGATGATAAAAATACTAAAGCCATTCTATTAGTTCTTGTGGAAAAAATGAAGAATGAGGATTTTGTAAAGAGTATGAGTCGTCTTATTCAAATGGATGAAAATGATTTTAGAACGTCATTAAATGAGTTTAATGTGGATGATTTTATTAAAGATTATTCAGGAACGAGTTTTATTTCAATTTATACCAAACCTTTTAGTCATGACTTTTTAGGTATTGAATTAAAAGAAAATAATGATTCAATTCAACTTATTGAAGAGAATGAAAAGGCTTATCACTATTTTATTAAGAACGATGGTCAAACGAAAACAGGAACGGTTTCGCTAAAAATAGAGAATCAAGTTTATTCGTTTTTATTAGAAATGGATGACGACCTTCATGGTTCAATTCAAATTGATTTTTCTTATCAAACAGAAGGAACCATTACAAAAGAAAAGATAACACCGATTATTGAACTTGAAGACTTTATCAATGAAGATTTAAATGCTTCACTTGAGAAATTTATGAGTCATGAGACTTTTCAAAGTTTTATTCTTGAAAATGCGTCACTTTTTGGCGATTTAAATCAGTTGTTTGAATTTATTCCTAATCAAGCTTAAGTAAAAAAATTCCGTTTATTGCAAACGGAATTTTTTATTGTTTTAATTTTTCAAATAATTCTTTCATGGTTTCACTATTATGTGTTAATTTTTTAATGCTTAGGTCTTCAGCTTTATTATTAGCTAACCGAAGATTATTTTCACTCGATAATAAGGCTTCTTTTGTTTTCTGTAAGTGGTCAATGGTTTTGTCGATTTCCTCAATAGCTTTTTTAAATTTATCACTAGCTAAACGATAGTTTCGACCAAAGCCTTCTTTAAAAGCATTCATGTTTTCTTCAAAATGGGCAATATCTAAATTTTGATTTTTCACGATTTCCAATTCTTTTTTATAGTCTAAGGCATGAATGGCTAAGCCTCTTATCAGCGTAATTAAGGGTATAAAAAATTGAGGTCTAATGACATACATTTTTTCATATTTATGGGAAACGTCAACAATTCCATTATTATAATAATCGTTTTCAATTTCAAGAAGCGAAACTAATACCGCGTATTCACATTTCTTTTCTTTACGGTCTTTGTCTAATTCTTTTAAGAAATCTTCATTTTTATGTTTGGTACTGGTTTCATCGGCTTCGTTTTTCATTTCAAACATGATTGAGACGAATTCTAATCCTTCATCATCGTAATCCCGATATATAAAATCTCCTTTGGAACCTGTTTTCACGTTGTTGTCTTTTTCAAAATAAGCGTTTTTAAATAGAGGACGTAATTTGTTAAATTCATTGCTACAATGAAGTTCTAATGATTCTCCAATCATTTTTGTCGATTGTTTGGCTTTAAATTCTTTATAATAGGCAATTTGCTCTTCTTTATCTTTTATTTTTTCTTCATAACTTTCCTTTAAATTTTTCTCTTTTAATAGGTATTCATTCGTTTTTAATTGTAATTCGTTATTTAAATGAGCTATTTCCTCCTCTTTTTCAAAAAGGGTATTTTTTATGCGAAGTTCATTTTCTGTTTTATTTTGTTTGATTTGATTTTCGAGGTCATTCATTTCAAGGGTCTTTTTATTTAATTCTTCTAAATACTTTTTTTCAAGGGTTATTTCTGTTAGTTTTATAGCGCTTTCTTTTTCTTTTTGAAATTCTCTTTCTTTTAACTCTACTTCTTTTAAAAACTCATTGTTTTTTATTTGTTTAGCTATCGATTCATAGTGTGTTTCGTTGACTTCAAATAGTGCTCCGCAATTTGGGCATTTTAGTTCGTTCATTCTTTTTCTACTTTCTTTTTGTTTCTTTTTCTATTTCTAAAAGGTAAGCGTTATTTGGATTCACAGCAAAGTCTTTGGTGTAAATAATCCAATCGGTGATTTCTTGAGTCGTATACCATGCTTCATCTCCTGTATGCAAATCTTTTACATCATAGGGTTCTTGTGTCAACTTGGCTTTAAATTTGTTTTCTTTTAATTCTAAAAGTTCAAACCAGATGTGTTCAAATTGGCCTTTTTCTTCTAAAGGTAACCCTACTTTTATGAGAATCTTGTTTTCTTTATTTTTAAAACTTTCTTTTACGTAATTAAATCGTTCGATAGCAAGCGCTTTCATACGACTTGTTTCTTCGTTACTGATAAAAAAGATTGGATTGTCTCCCCATAATTGATCGTAATCGGTAATTTTACTGACTTTGCCTTTTTCTTCATCTTTTTCACTTTTGTATAGAAAGACGATACTGGTCCAACTGTTGTGGCCCGATTGGCGGTCTTTTTCTCCTCCCAAGTCTATTTTTTTGTATTCTTTTAATCCTTCTATCCATGATTTACAAGTGACTACTACAGGATAGCCATTTATTAAGCGTCCTATATAAGCCCCATTATTTCTTGGATCAACTTCGCTTTTTTTGTCAATTAAATACATCGCATAAGTTGCAATTAAGTTGTAATGATTTTGATAGTTCTCATTTTTTGAATCCAATATTTCTAACTCAGTGATGCCACATCGACAAAGTCCATGAGTATGAAGCCAAACGCTTCCTTTTTCTTCAGAAACGGCTTGAACTAAGAATAAATCTTTAGCACTTGGCTCTACGCTAGATTTCGCACTTAATTCTACCCACTTTTTAGGAAGCACTTTTTCCGCACTTTCATCCATTACTCCAATTAAATCAGGAACCATTGCGTACGCTAATTTTATTTGTAAATGATAATCTTTTTTAGGATGATCATGAAATTTCATAAATAGGGTTAACGCTCTTTTGGCATTTAAAAGAAGCTCTTTTTCTTCTTCTTTGAAAAGATAATTTTTGTTTAAGTAATAGTTAGGAATAGACACGTCCCCAACATAAAAACCAATTTCATATTCTTCTTTTTCATAAATTATTGTGACATAAAAAAGATTTTTTTCACGATCATAATGATCCTCTTTTATTTTAACACCTTTAATGCTTGCAATACGCTCTAAACTTTTTTTCAGAATTTCATCATTTTCTTCTTTTTCGGGTATGGCTAACATATAAGATTTTTCTTCCCAATAACCAAGTGGTGCTTCTACTAATTTTTGTTTTTTAAACATCTTTTACTACTCCTTTTACAATATGATAATCAATATTATACTACTAAGTTTTATATAACTCTATAATAATGTGTAAGGTTTATTAATTACCTGTTTTAAAATTAAAACAAAAGAAAAACCGTTTTCAGCGATTTTTTTCTATTTCTTTAGCCCTCTTATGAAGAGTTTCTCCCCATTTGTCAAGAGCAAAATTCAAATCATTCAAGGTAATTAAAATTATAGACCATTTTTTATCTTTCTATCTTATAAATTTATTCCATCAATACTTGTTTCATAAATCCATTTTTTTAAATCTGAATTATCTCCTGTTTCATAATAGTTAATTAACATTTCTAAAAACAAAGTTTGATTGTCTTGAGCAATAGTAAGTATGCCACAACCATTCTCAATCATTATTTTATTGGCAAAAAGCATTGCTACTCGTTTATTTCCATCAATAAACATTTGTCTTCTCATCAGCCATAACATTATTTCAATAGCTATTTCTGTTTTTGTTTTTCACTTTGATTTAATAGACTTTCTAATTCTTCTTTTATTTGGCTTTCAATGGGAAAACTGGGCTGCCATTTCGTTTCTCCAATATTTACAGGAGTTGTTCTTATTTTTCCAAGATTTTCTTCGAACACTAATTTATCACAAACTAATTTATGTAAATAACTTATTGCTTTAAATTCATTATTTACATCCTCTTCTTCTAGTATAAATTGCCAAGCGTATTTTAAATTATTGATAGCAATAACATTATCGACAGTAAGTCCATTTACAATTCCACCATCATAAATGGCTTGAGTTTCTGAGTAAGTAACTTCTATTCCTTCTAAATTAGCACTTTTCCAAATATAATCTACAATATTTCTTTTAGCTATGAAAACGTTTTGTTCTCTGGACAATTTGTATTTATTTTCCATAAAAACTTCTCCATAATTTTTTATTAATCACATTATACCATTTTTCTCGAAATTTTGGCATTAATAACTAATTTCAATACATTTTAGTATAAAAAAAGACACTGCCCAAAAACAAATTTTTCTACTTGCTTAAGGTTGCGTCTTTAAAAATCTTAACCGTTATTTAACTTGATAATAGTTATTTGTTATTTTTATCATTCATTACTTCTTTTATAGCGGTTCCAAATGTAGCCACACCTTGTAAATCACTTGGTACAATAATTTTAGTGGCCTGACCATTAGCCATATTTGATAAGGTTTCATAACTTTTTAAAGTTAATACAGAACTATCTGCTTTCGCATCTTTTAAAAGTTTAATTCCTTCAGCTTCTGCGGTTTTAATTTTAAGCATGGCTTCAGCTTCTCCTTCAGCTCTTTTTATTTTTGATTCTTTTTCAGCTTCGGCACGAAGAATAGCACTTTCTTTTTCTCCTTCAGCGATTAAAACACTTGATTTCTTTTCTCCTTCAGCTTGAAGAATTTTTTCTCTTCTTTCGCGTTCAGCACGCATTTGTTTTTCCATGGCTTCTTGAATGTCTTTGGGTGGCAAAATATTTTTTACTTCGACACGATTGACTTTAATTCCCCAAGGGTCTGTTGCTTCGTCTAAAATAGAACGCATTTTTGAGTTTATAATATCTCTTGATGTTAATGTTTGGTCCAGTTCTAATTCTCCAATAATATTTCTTAAAGTGGTGGCTGTTAAATTTTCAATAGCACTAATTGGGTATTCTACCCCATACGTATAAAGTTTAGCATCGGTGATTTGAAAATAAACCACTGTATCGATTTGCATTGTTACATTATCTTTAGTAATTACAGGTTGAGGTGCAAAGTCTTTAACAATTTCTTTTAAACTTACTTGATTCGCTACACGATCTACAAATGGGATTTTAAAATGTAACCCATTTTTCCAAGTCGTATAATAAGAACCTAGTCTTTCGATTACATATGTTTTCGCTTGTGGAACGACTTTTACACAAGGGATAACAATGATAATAACAATTATTAAAATAGCAATTAAAAATGGCATATTAAACTTCCTTCTTTCTAACCATTAATTTTACTCCGTCGATTTTTTCTACAACGGCTTCGTCGTCTTTTTCCAATTTTTCATCTGAAATGGCACTCCAATGTTTTCCGTCCACTTTTACTTCTCCTATATGATTTTTACTTATAGGATTTGTGACAATTGCGGTCATACCAATCACACGATCTAAATTGGTTTTTTCTGATTTTGGTTTTAGTGTTTTTTCTAATATTTTTCTAGTGGTTATTAAAAGTAGTATTCCAAGTATTACAAATATGGCAAATTGAATAAAGAAATTTTCAATAAAGAATGAAGCTATGAGTGATATGATTCCACTTATTATAAACCATATTGAGACTAGATTTAGAGTACTTACTTCAGCTATAGATAAGAAAATAACAACAATTAACCAAAGAATCCATAAATCCATAATTCACTTCCTTTTGTTTACTATACTCTTTTTTTATGCAAAAAACAATAGATTTAGAACGATTTTATCATGGCAAATATTATTTTCTTTTCACATATTTTAATGATAATTAACTTCCGTTAAAACAGATTGATAAATTTGTGAAAATTTTGTAAATAGATTCGCTTTTAATTCAGTTTGGGTAACTTTTGCGTATAAAAAGTGCTTTTTTCTGTTCTAAACTTTGATGTTCTTTCTAATAATTTAATAATTTATTTCGGGCATTTTCATAAGGAGTTTTATAATAATGTTTCGTTTTTCCTTCAGGAATAGATGGAAATTTATAAACTTTATCACAATTTTCTCCATGTCTTAAGAAAAATATTTTCTTTTCATTTTTTTGCTTTTCATTTAACGCCATACCCTTTCACCTAAAGTTATATACTTATCTTTTCACTTTATGTAAAGAAAAAGATAGTTTTTGCTATCTTATAAGGTTTCTAGGATGTTTCTTAGTTGTTCTTCATCTTTAAAGCCAATTTCTTTTCTGATTTCTTTTCCGTCTTTAAAAAAGATTAGAGTTGGAATACTCATAATCCCATATTCACTTGCTAATTCTTGGTGAGTATCGGTGTTTATTTTTATAATGTTTACTTCTTCCATATTTTCTAAAACGCTTCCTAGCATCTTACAAGGGCCACACCAATCGGCGTAGAAATCAACGATGTGTATTCCCTCTTTTACTAAATCGGTTAAATTTTCTTTTTCTAAATATTTTATCATTTTTTTATTCCTCGTATAATCAATCTTATAGAAATTATTAATCTATTTGATTGATCCTTTCTATTTATATTTTGAGTTATAATAACTCTTGCCTGTGGATTTGTTTTTTTATTTCTACAGCTTTGACTGTTTAGAAAGGCTCTTACCACAGACTTTTTATTTTCATTGTTGATTAGTTAGTTAACGCATTACGACGTTTTATAGGTTCAGCGAGGTTACAAGATAGAAAGCTTTTGTGGCAAACATACAGGCATTAAAAAACTAACCAAGGAGGTGCATGTATATGATATATGTTGGAATAGATATATCAAAATACAAACACGATTGTTTCATCT
>CAJTUR010000003.1 GCA_910579535.1 uncultured Bacilli bacterium | reverse complement strand
AATTTACTCATATAAAAACCTCGTTTCTTATGTCCAAGAAACGGGGTTCATATCACACACGTCTAAATTGATAATTGGCAGGAACATAAGAATTTTTTTAATATTATATAGGAGGATGCAAATGAAAATATTTAATAAATCAGAAAAAAATTAGATAATAAATACAGAAGAATTAGAAAAAAATAAAGCTTATTTTTGCAATTATGAATGCTACGACTCAGAAAAAAAGTTTTTAAAAGAATTAATTGATATAATAACCGACAAAAAAATGGATAGTGATTGGGTAACTGAAGATTCTGATTTTGAAATGTGTATTAATTATTTAGTAGAGAAGGGGTATTTAGTTTTAAAAGATAAAAACGATGACTTAATAGATTTATTGAATAACTCTTTTAAAATTAGTTTAGATAAAAGAAAAGTGAATGAAAGATTAAAAGAAAATGGTACGAAAATAAAAATAGATGAAAAAGCTCTTTTAATAGAAAAAATTATAATTGAACAATTAGAACAACAAGGTTATGGATTAGTTTACATATATTCAATCGGAGATTTTTATAGTTACGGAATAGTAACATTGGAAAAAATAGAAAAATTAAAAAAGCATTTTGAACCTCTATTTAATGATTATTATTCTTAATAACAATACTATTAAAATTCAAAAAATGGCATTTACTTATTTAGAATCTATAGGAATAATAAGATAGATAGATTTTTTTATTTTGTAATTTAATGGACGATTCCAAAGCCTTCACTTATACTAATAAGCCTACATTTTTAAGAAAGAAGGAAAAATATGGATGAAATATTAAAAAATATTAGTTATTTAGATTAAAGCTTATTTTCTGGACATGAATTCAAAAATTCAAGTTAAAATTACTACTAATTTTCTACTTTATAATGAGTTTTGATTATAAAGTTATCTTTTTGTTAGAGATATCAAAGTTAGTTGATTTTTTCTAAAAAATAGTATATTATAAACAATTAATTATACGAGGGGGATTTTAAGTGAAATTGTATTATTCTCGGTTACAATTCGAACTAACTCGCAAATGTAATCAAAATTGTGCTCATTGTTGTAGAGGCGAATCACAAAATGTAGATATAAGCAAAGAAATCGTTGATAGTTTTTTTGGGAAAAATGACATCTATAATATAGGAACTTTGCTATTTTCTGGAGGAGAACCAACCCTAAACGGTAAAATGCTAGAATATATTGTAGATAAAATAATAGAAAAAGAAATTACTGTAGATATGTTTATGCTTGGAATCAATGGTTTATCTTATAGTGAAGAACTAGTAAAAGGATTAAATAAATTACGAGATTATATTATTCAAAAAAGTGAAAGAGCAAGATATTGTCCTGGACTTCTTATGGTGTCTCAAGATCAATTTCATAAAGAGGCAAATAATGAAGTAATAGAAAGCCTAAAACATTTATCTTATTTTTCTCTCATTGATAAACATATAATGAGGGAAGAAAATATTTTACCTTATGGTAGAGCATATGAAAATGGATTAAGTAAACAGCAACCTGATTTAAGTGAATTAATAAATTATAAAAAAAACTATAAAAGAAAAGAATATGAGGGTTCTACTTATTTATTAATTGAATATCAATATATATCAGCAAATGGTAATGTAGTAAACGATGGATGTCAATCCTACGACTTAATGGACAAATATGCATTAGGAAATGTGCAAAAACAGTGCATTGAAGAAATTTATATAAAAGGCTTATCAAAGAAATTGACAAAATTTTAAAAAATATAAATATTTATTGTAAATTTATTTTTATCAAATTTTATAGTATTAAATGATATTAAAATATATTTGTAAAAACTATTATGCTTCATGCTACATAATAAGGGTAATACTATACCTTATTATGGCGAAGACTTAAGTGGCTACGCCACTAGTCTCGCCTTTATCAATAGATACTCTTATACTGTGCAATGTCATAGTATTTTTTTAATATTTAAAATTAATACTTTAGAAGATTTCTAAATTTTTACTACTAATTTACTACTTTTGAAAGTAAAAACATAAGAAATTATAACATTTTATAAGAATACCATCAAAAAGCACAAATACTATAAACGCTTATAAATAAAGGCTATAAAGGCATTTAAGAACTTATAAAAACATACTTATAAAATGCAATATTTTTTTATGAAAAAGTAAAGAGCACTTTTAATACTTTACAAAAAATAAGTTTCTTCTTGAATTTGTTTTTTACTATCGTACCAAAATTTTCTCAAAGTTTAAGAAAATTTAATTATTTTATTTGTTTTCTTTTCCTTCGATAGGATTTGGATTTTCCGTAAATTAAGAAAAATAATAGCTTTACTTTTTATAGACAATAACCTAAAAAAAATATAAAATAAGTAAAACGAAAGGAAAAAGGAATACCATGACAGGATTAGAAATAGAAAATTTTTATGCATTAGATACAAAAGAATATAATATAGATCAAAATCAAGAATTTATTGCTCTTTTTGAAAAATTTAGAAATTACAATAGGGACTTTAATAAAGGAAAAATAAAATGTTTTATGGAAGACATTGTTCGCTTTTATGAATTTAAATACCCTAATGAGATGTTTGATGGTACACCAGAATATACTGAAGAATATAAACAAATGTTAGAAATTACAAAATTAATGGATGTAAAACAATTAGAATTTCGTATTCATCATGATGCAAGAACCGTGTTAGTAAATGATTATGAGGATTATTTTAAAATTGAAATCAATCGAGATACTGATATTTATCCTTTTTTTACTTTGATTCATATTGAACAGGGAATTTTAAATGTTTATGATTTGGACTCTATAAAAAAATATATTCCTTTAAAAAAGAAAAAAATAACGCCTGAAGAATTTTATGCTATTTTAGAACAATCGAATATAGAAATGGATTATAGTGCTCTAAAAAGACTTTTAGATGAAAAACATTTCACAAATCTTATAAGAAAGAAAATCCTTGAACTTACCGCTTTAAAAATGCTTTACTCAGAAAATACACTTCCTATTTATGCTTATCCTAGAATTAAATGCTTTATAAAAGAATTTAATGAAGCTTATGGTTTAACCTTAGATTGTCAAAAAATTGATGAAATCATGGCTTTAAACTATAAAAATAAAGATATTAATGCAATAAAAAGAGAATTATTTATTAAAAAATAAATATTAAAATATAGGCTAAAGAATGGAATAAAACTATTTTATTACACAGAATGACGATATATAGTTATACAATTCATTTCATTTAAAAAAGAATTCATAAAAATAAATAATCTTGATTCAAAAATGATTTGTAATTATAAGGAAATAATTCATTTGCAAATGAATTTTTAATGAAAAATACGGCTATAAAGAATTTAAGAAATTGTTAAGCTTTATAATTTAAATATTTAAAAAAAGAAAGGGTAGAATAAATGGAAAACCTTACTTCCTTTTTAGAAGACTATACTAAATTTCATTCATCTGGATATGTAATAGAAATTTATAATCATGGAAAAGAAGAAGAAATAACTTTTGGAAATCGTGAAACAAAACCGAATCTTTTGCCATGCAATAGCAATACACTTTACGATATTGCATCACTCACTAAAACATTTACAGCGACTTTAATTTATCTAGCATACGAAGAAAATAAACTCGATATTTACGATACTGTTTTTAAAATAGACAGTCGTTTTTCTCATTTAAAAGAAGTCACTTTATTAGATTTACTAAGTCATAATCAAGAAATTTGGACAAATGGTTACTTAGGTAACGCTAAGAATAAACAAGAATTTTATGAAATATTATTCTCATCACAAGTGAAAAGCAAAACACCAACTTATGTAGATGTGCATTACATTATCTTATCTACAATTTTAGAAAAAATATATAATAAAACTTTTGATAAATTATTAAAAGAAAAAATAGTTGAAAAGCTTAAAATGAAAGAAACCACTGTCAATCCTAGAGGAAACAACATTGCTTCCAATAACTATGAAATGAAAGATGGTACAATAATAAAAACAAATGAACCAGGATTAGTTCACGATCAAAAAGCAAGAAAAGCCAAGGAATTAGGAATAATAACAGGCCATGCATCAATCTTTACAACAGGAAAAGATTTACTATTATTTTTAAAATCTTTTTTCGATGGTAGATTGCTAAAAAAAGAAACCATTAAATGGATGTTAAAACATGATAAGAGAAATGAATACAATGAAACGTCTTATCTCCCTTTTTAATAAAAGGCCAAGTAAACACTACTTATCAACAAGTAAAGGATAAAGTCACTTGTGTTAAAACTTATAATTATATGGGAGCACGTTATTTTAATAATATAGAAGAACTAAACGATGTCCCTTTCGTTTGTAGTAAAAACACGATTGTTTTCACTGGTTTTACAGGCCCTTTATATATGATGGATTTTGACAAGAAAATAATCATAATCATAATGTGTAATGTTATGCATAATACAAGATTAAGTCGAGACGAAAGAAAAAAAGGAACAGAACAAATATTAGAAAAAATTTGTGAAACTATATATTAAAATGCTATAATAATTCTTTGAAAAGAGGCAACAAATGAAAATAACTCAAAATAATCAATTTACAACAATTAATTTAGATAGCAAAATGGAGCTTTTTCAATTATTAAAAAGAAGTCAATTTATAGGTTATGGAAAAACAAGTTATTGTTTTAAACTTCCGAATGGTTTATTATTAAAAATTTATCGCCAAACAAATAAAAGAAACGAATTATTTAATCAATTTGATATGAAAGAACATATTCTGAATTTAAGTACATTAAATAATGATACCTTCATAGCTCCAAAAGGTATAATTCTTTATCAAAAGGGAGTCCTAGGTTATCTAATGGATTATAAGCGAGCTCATACAGTAGAGAAAATAAGTTTGGATACCAAAGTAGAATCTTTAGTGACTCATATCGAAAAACTAATAGAAGACACTTATTTAATCAGTAGCAAAAATTTTCTTTTAGGAGATGTTCATAATCGTAATATTTTGTTTAATGGTTATTATTATGTCATTGATTTAGACTTTGGTCTTTTTGAAAGTTCTAAAAAAGATTTAAGAGCGTGGAACAGCACAAAAATACTAAAAACAATTTTAGAAACAATTTTTAAAGTTAAAGATGATCAATTATTAATTATCGATAATATAGAACTTTTCAATTTATATAATGCTACGATTTACAGAGATTACAAAAAAATTTATGAATTTTTTGAAGCTTATAAAAACCTCCTCAATACCAATCATTTAAATATTAGAAAATTACAAAGAAGTTTTACTTTTCATAAAGAAAGAAATACCTATTACAAATACGATTACGATTAAAAAATGTAAAAAAGAAATAAATCATATACTCGAGAAAATTTTTAAGAAAGTAAATACAAATTATAAAACACTTTGTTTTTATTTGATGCACGCCCCATTTTCTGTTGAAGAGATTTCTGTAAAAGAAGGTTATTCTGCCAACTTTGAAATAATTTATTCTAAAAAAAATACAGAAGATATAAAAAGATAAAGACCACTTTATCTTTTTTAAATTTCTGTATATTCGTTCGTTTTATTTAAATGATTATCGTGTTCATTAATGACTAAACTACTAGTAGTAAAAAGCATAGTAGCAATAGAAGTGGCGTGTATTAAAGAATTTACAAGAACTGAAAATGGATCTAAAACCGTAGTTGACTCTTTCTCTTCCATTTTTTCTAAATTAACATTGTATACTTTTTCAAAATTAGAATTTTCAATTTCTTTTTGAATAGATGACACATCAAGTCCCGCATTCAGTAATATTTGTTTAAAAGGAGCTTCGAGTGCCTCTTTAAAAGTAATAGAAACAGGACTCAGTCCTTCTAATTCATGAGCGACTTTTATAAGGGCAACACCACCACCGAGTAATACTCCTTCATTGGCACTATTAATAGCTCCAAGTGCGTCCATAATGCGCATTTTCTTTTCATGACCTTCTGTTTTTGTTGGAGCACCAACCCATATCTCCGCTAAACCATTTTGAATCATCGCCATTCTTTTTTGATAAAAGTCAATTTCAAAATCACTCTTTAAATTCTTACTTTCTTCTTTTAATAAAGAAAAATAATGATTTATCTTTGGTGTTTTCTCAAATTTTAAAATTGCCTCATTTTGAGTAAAAGTAATCTCTTCAATCCTTCCCAAATTTTCTAAAGAAAGAGAGGGATAATCTAAAACAATCTTAGCATTCGTTAATACTTCAAGGTCTTTTTCAATTTTTCTTTGATGTAGACCATAATCCGCCACTTTAAATAGAACACAGGTTAAAGCCTTTTCTAAATTTAAAGAAACCATTTCTTTTACAACTTGCTCATCAAAATCATGAGCTAAAAGAACCAAACTTTTTTGATTGGCCATACAATCATTTAAAATAAAATGAAGAGGTTCTAAATCACTTACTAAATCTTGAACAATTAAAACGTGAGCCTGAGAAAGAGAAAGACTTTTTTGTTCTCTTAAAAAATAATCACTTGCAAGTTCGATAGCGCATTGGTAACCCGTTAGATAAAGAACTTTTAAAGTAGTATTAGAAACTTCTTTTATAGTAATCGCATTTTGATGCTTTACTCTTTCAAAAACTGAAGCCACCATTGTTCCGATTTCTTCATCTTTTGCAGCAATACGAGCAATAGAAAGCAAATGCTTTTGATTAGGAACACTTTTATCTCTTGCTAATTTATCAATAAGAACTTGTAAATCATGATTCATCTCTTTTTTTAAAATCATCGGAGACTTTCCGGCTTGAATTTGTTTTAAACAAGAATGAAAAAGACTTTGCAAAAGCACTAAAGTCGTCGTCGTTCCATCTCCTACAATTTCATCCGTTTTTAAAGAAGCTTCTTTTGTTATTTCTAAAATGGTATTAATAACCGCATCTTCACTCTCAATATTTTGGGCAATAGTCGCCCCATCATTAGTCACAAAAGGACTAAACATTGAATGGTCAATCAACACATTTCTTCCTTGAGGTCCCAAAGTTGTTTTTACAATATCAACTAAATAATCAACACTTTCTAACATTTTTTCCTGTAAAGAAAGTCCTGTCATCACTTTTTTCATAATTCATCCTCCATCTCTAACATATATTTCCAATATTTTTTAGGCATAAAATTCATCCGACAGCGTTCGTTTTTTCTTTCTTGTATACCAATCGTTTTATAAAAGGCTTTCCATAATTCTTCCACCTTTTGTTCTTCATGACTTTTAAGGGTTGTTTCGAGACTAAATTCATGACTTGAAACCAAATAATAATTCTTTTTATCATAAAGACTCAATCTATTTCTTCCCACGTCTTTTATAATCCAGTAGTCATTTTTTAATCTTTTCTTAAAATGAAGAGAAATGAATTCCAAGACGTCATTAACAGGTTCAATCTCCGCATATAAAATATGGTTTTCCAGTTCTTGAAAACGAACAAATCCTTTATATTTATGCACTTCATGAACAACGTAATTTGAAATTCGGATTGTTTCACTTACACAACGCAAATGGCGATGAAACAAAATCTTTTCCTTATACTTTTGACCATTTAATAAAAGATAATAAAGAATGAGCTCTTTATTTTCTTCATTGGATAAAAAAACATAATAAAGCGCTCGTGCAGCATAAGACCCGATTAATTGAATCACTTTATTAAAAATCTCTTTTTCTTCTAAAATAGTTAAATGAACCACTTCATCAAACAAATTAGGAGAATAAGAAGTATTTTTAATCTTATCGGGTTTAATAGCATTTTTTAACAAATAATGAATTAAATTTAAAAGACTTAAAAACGTATCTTCATAAATAAAACACCCATTATTCATTAAATAGCCTCAACTGTTCAAATTCTTTTTTCTCAGGAATAAACTCTTCTAAAACTAAATTTTTTTCGATAAATTCTTTTTTAAACAAACTTGAATCAAGAAAATATTTTCCTCCACAAGTAATAAAATATTTAGCCCTTTTTAACACAACACCCATTTTCTTTAAATCATCAAAACACAATTTAAAAATACGTCTTGAATAAATGATTCTTTTGGCTGATTTTACCCCAATACCAGGTATTTTTAGTAAATCATTATAGGAACTCGTATTCACTTCTTTAGGAAATTCATCTAAATGTCTTAATGCCCAATCCGCTTTTGGGTCCACCAAAATATTAAAATTTGGATTGTCAGGATTTAATAAATCTTTGACTTTAAAATGATAAAAACGAAGTAAAAAATCCGCTTGATAAAGTCGATTTTCTCTTTTTAGAGGAGGTTTTTCTAAACTAGGAAGTAAACTGTCTTTATTTACTGGAATATAGGCTGAATAAAAAACCCTTTTTAAATGATAAGTATCGTAAAGATGACTACTTTTTTCCATAATCTCTAAATCGCTTTCCTTTGTCGCTCCAATAATCATTTGTGTACTTTGTCCCGCCGGAACATACTGATTGTTTTGATTGGTTTTAACATAATGCATAATTTTATGAACCTTAGAAGAATCTTTATTAGGAGCTAGTAACTTGAGCCCATTTTCGGTTGGAAGTTCAATATTGGCACTTAAACGATCAACTAAACTTCCCAGTTCTTTTAAAAGTTTTTCACTAGCACCAGGAATCGCTTTTGCATGAATATAGCCTCCAAAATGATATTTTTTTCTCAAAAGTCGTAGTGTTTCTATTAAAAGTTCCATTGTATAATCAGGACTTTTTACAATTCCAGAACTTAAAAACAAACCTTCAATATAATTTCGACGATAAAAATTTATGGTAACTTCACAAATCTCTTCTGGAGTAAAAATCGCTCTTTTAATCGTGTTGCTTTTTCGATTTAAGCAATACTTACAATTAAAAATACAACAATTAGTAAGTAATATTTTTAAAAGAGAAATGCATCTTCCATCAGAAGAAAAAGAATGACAAATACCACTCACCGCTACATTACCAATGCCATGAGTTGTTTTTCGGTGACTTCCACTAGAAGAACAGGAAGCATCGTATTTGGCACTATCGGCTAAAATTTGCAACTTTTCTTTTAATTCCATAAGCACATCACCAAAACTTATTATATATGAAAAAAAATAACAAATCAAACATTTGTTTGTTGAAATAGGTGGAAATTTTTTCCTTTAATAAACTAATCTTTAATTTAAAACAACAAAAAATCGCCTTTTCGCGATTTATTTTATTCTACCACATAGCCAATCAAGAGAAACATGATATTCTTGTACAATTTGCAAAGCAAAAGCCATCAACAATATATTTTTTCCATTTTCAGCTCCACTAATAGTTGATTGAGAAGTATTTAATAACTTAGCTAATTGAATCTGTGTGATATTATTTTTTTCTCTTAATGTTTTTATATTTTTGCCAATGATTTTTAAATTTATTTCGTGTTTACCATTTGGAATATTTTTTCTAGTGAATCCTATAACATAATCCATACTAACATTAAAATAATTACATAATAAATTTAGTTTTTTTAATGGAATTAATTCTTTTCCGTTTTCCCATCTCGAATAATTAGATTGTGTCGTTTTTAATAGCTCAGCCATTTCATCTTGTTTCATATCAGCGTCTTCTCTAATATCTAGCAATCTTTCAAAAGTCATAGTTTACCACCAAGTGTAATTTTCCCATTCAAAAAGCTATTATTCCTTTTTTATGCAAAATTACGATATTATGTGATATAATTATTTAAAGATAAGAAGGACAATTATGAAAGAAAACGAATTAAATGTACAATTAATCAAAATATTTGTAGAAATTGATATAAAAGAAACAGAACTATATTTAAAAATTATAAAAGAACAATTAAAATTTTCTTTTCAACAAATAGAATATTTGAATAATGCAAAACCCTTTTTCTTTCAAAAGAAAAAATTAAAAGAATACTATAAAAAAAGAAATGAACATTACATTAAAATTTTTAATTTATATTCAGCTCAAAAAAATAATGAGTTAAAAATAAAAAAATTAAAAACTATGTTAAAAGATTATAAACTTTTGTTATTAAAAAATTCAATTTAGATAAATTTATGAATCCTGTTTAAATGAACATTAAACTGACTCACTTAACTTTTATGCTATAATAATATTAGGTGAAATGATGACAGATGAAATGAATGAAAGACTAGATATTTTAAATGAAGATGGAACCAGTTCTGGCTTATCCGCAACCAAAGAAGAAATTTATCAAAAAGGGTATTGGTATCGTACTGTTCACATTTGGATTATAAATGAGAATAAAGAACTTCTAATGCAAAAAAGAAACCCTAACAAAAAGACCTTTCCAAATCTATGGGCCTTATCTTGTGCTGGTCATGTATTAAAAGGAGAAACAAGTAAACAAACCGCTGTACGAGAATTAAAAGAAGAGTTAGATTTGAACGTAAAAGAACAGGAATTAGAATACTTATTCACTCTAAAAAGAGAACAAATATGTGAATATTCAACATTAAAAGTTTTTGATGATGTTTATTTACTTCCTTTAAATGTAGACATAGAACATACCAAATTACAAGTTGAAGAAGTCACCGATATAAAATACATAAATTATGAACATTTACAAACAAAATTGAAAAACAAAGACCCTGAATATGTCCCTTACGGTGAAGAACATAAAAAACTATTTGACTTATTAACACAACGCTTTTCTGAAAAATAAAAAAACAGGCAAATAACTATATTTTCAGATTTGAAAAATTTTTTTCCAATTTTTCTTTCTTTTAATCATTTTATTAACTCGATACATTATTTTAAATAAATCATATAATTTAATTAGAAAAGCCTTTTTAGTGTTGACTAAAAAAATAGGCTTAAATATAATAGAAGTAGTCCTATAAATATGGGGGAAAGGAAGTTTTATGAAAAAAATAAAAATAATCATTATTCTTTTGGTCATTGCCTTAGGAATAACAGGAGGAATGAAAGTATTCTCCAATCGAAAAGAAAAAGAGAGGGTCACGTCACAAGAACCAGAGGAAAAGAAAGAAAATCCAATTTACAATGACAAAGACACTAATAAAGAAAACAACGAGGAAGAAATTAAAACCGATGAGGAACCAAGTGAAGAGAATAAACCAGATGAAGAAAAAAAAGAACCTGAAAAACCAGTAGAACCTTCTAATACGACTCAAGCAAAACCAAACAATCAACAAAAACCTAGTGTTCCTACTGTACCAGTAAAGCCTGATGATAAACCATCAGTAAAGCCAGAAGAACCAACAAAGCCTGAAGAAAAACTAGAAGATTTAATCATTGATAATACTTTAATAACGAACGGAACGTATTATTTAAGTAATAAAAAATACAATACAGTATCCATAGCATCCGATATAGAAAGTCATGCCAAAATTGTTTTAGACAAAGTAGAAATAAAACAAGAATTAATAATTGAAAATCCTGGAAAATACCAAATAGACATTTTGAACTCAAGTATTCCAAATATGGTCGTAGCAAATATAAAAAGAAACAACCTATTTAGTTTTTTCCGAACCGTTAAAAATATAAATAAAACTTTAGAAGGAGCAACCATTAACGTTACTGACAGTGAAATAAAAAATCTTTCTATTAACAGCAATGTTGAAATAAATGGAACCAATCCAGTTACCAACATTGAAGTCAATAATAGCTCTGAAGTAATCTTAAACATTAAAAGTCAAAACGTATTACTAAACACAACAGGCCATGTGGCCTTAAATCAGAATATCGACACACTTATTAACCAAAAGAAGGCCACTATTGTAGTAAACGCACCCATAGAAACATTTACAAATCATGAAGAAAGTACGATAAGAATCAATGGTGAAAATAAAATTACGAACTTAAATAATAAAGGAGAAAATACGATTATTGCGGGAACAGGAACAATCACAAATGCAACCATTGAAGCGAATAATACAAGAATTTATACCAATGTAACCAACAAAAACGTGAGCGATCAAGTAGAACAACTTTTAATTCGTCAAGAAGAATCAGTACGTATTGTTGAGGCTTACTCTAATGCTCAAGGAAGTGTAACTTTCACATTAAGTGAAGAAATTGAATTAACATTAAAAGATCTTTCAGTCATTTGTAATGCGGGAAAAAGTATTACTTTATTTAATCTAACAACAAAAGATAAAAAAACATACACCCTCTCAACCTCTTATTATAAAAATGATTCCTACGCCCTTTATCTTACCTTACCAAATGGAAACATCATCAGTAAAGAGTTTGACACCGATTACGCTAACCCAACCGTAGAAAACGTTAAAATAGAAAGATTGACTGAAACAGAAGCTGTTTTAAAACTCTATGGCGTAGATGAAGGAGGAAAAATCTATTATATTTTAGATAACGCAAAAGAAAGAATAACTCTAGATGAAGAAACCATTAAGAAAAATGGTCAAGTTGCAAATGTAAAAGTTGGCTTTAATAGCCTTCCAATAAACGGATTAGTTTCTTCTGAAAGCTATCAATTGTATTATGTCATTGAAGGTTATTTTGAAAATTTATCAAAAGTAAAAGGACCCATTACCATACCTAGTCAACCAAAAGAAGAAAACCCAAGCGACTATGAAATCATTTACGCTAAAGAAGAAATAAGCAATCGTTTTGTCTTTAAATTAAATCGTGTTCCAGAAAGAGAATTAACTTTAGAAGATTTTCAAATCGATTGTCCAAGTGATAGTAGTTTAACTATCAAAGAAGCCACTTTTTATGTCAGTCCTGACTTATTAACCTATATCATTGTTATTCCAGATAATTATGGTCACAAAGATAATGAATACACAGTAAGAATTAAAATAGACGAAAATGAAAAAGCCATCGAAAAAGAATTCGCAACCCATTTAAATCCACCAGTGATTACAGGAGCGGTAGATAATGTAAAAAGAGTATCAGAAACCGAAGCAGAATTTAAATTTAATTCGGATGAAGCTGGAACCGTTTATTATGGTCTATACGAATGGAATGGTGGTATTTATGACTATAATTCCACAACGCCTTTTGCAAGCGATGTCTTAACAGGAAAAATAAAAAGTCAAAAACAAACTCTAAACACGGGATCAAATACCATTCATCTTGATTTAAGTAAAAGCGAAGTTACAAAAAATACTCGCGTTTGGGCATTATTTGTCGACACTGTAGGAAATTATCGAGTTGGTTTTGTGGATCATTACAAAATTCCTGAATATGAAAAACCAGCTCCACCATCAGAAAGCTCTTTACAAATAACAAACATAGACTACACAAACAAATCTTTTAAAATAGAATTTAATGAAGAACTTTTATACAATATAACTCAAGACGATGTAACCATTTCAATTGTAAATGGTGGGTCTTTACCAGCTAAACTCATGTTTATGATAAACAACATGGAAGCTAAAAAAGTAACCATTGAAATTCAAAATTATGTTTTACCAGTGGGTGAATATGAAATTGCCATAATGGCAACAGACAAAAACAACAAAACCGTTAGACTAACAAAAACAATAGAAATTACAAATTAATAAAATTAAGAACTTCAAAGTTCTTTTTTTTAGGTAAAAAAAGTTTTACTTAATTTGTATTTTACTAGAAAAAATGATACTCGTTGACTTAAAAGAATGTGAACAAAAAGAAAGGGTCATCAACTTTTTATCGGAAATGATTTTCAAAAATGATAAAAAGACCCAATTAGAATCGTATTAAAATGAAGAAGGATTCTTAAAGGTCTTTATTTCTTATAAAAAGTTATAAACAACAATTTTTATAAAAAAACTCTATCTTGATTTTGAAATTTTTTTAAATTCCATCATATAATAGATTGAATAACGTTGTATTTCTATATGTAAAGTGTGTTGTATATTAAAATAATATATGATAATGTATAAGAAGAATAGATTATGTAGTTATGAACAAGCATAATTCCATAATTTTAATAGATAGATAAAAGATATAAATTTAAGATGTGGAGGAGTTTTTTATGAAAAAGAAATTTTTTTTATTTAAAATAGGGCATGCAAAAAGTTTATTGATTTTATTTTTTGCCATAGCTATTTATTGGAGTTTAGCCTTTTGTCATTTTTTTGAGTCTAGGAAAACAATAAGAACAGAAAATGGAAATGTTTTAGCCTACAACACAATTAAAACAAACGATGCCCTTTATTTATCAGATATTCCTTATCAAAAAGCTCAAGTAGGATGGGGAACACTTGGATTAGATAAAACAAACTCGAATGCTTCTTTAGTTCTAAACATTGATGGAGCATCCGTTGTTGTTAAAAAAGGAATATTTGCCCACGCTACTTCTACAGTAGAGTATGATATTAGCCAATATAAAGAGTATGATTATTTTATGACTTATTATGGCTTAAATACAACAGCTGGTAATAATGGTAATGGTGTGAAATTTTATATATATACTTCAACTGATGGAAAAAATTGGACGTTACGTACTGAAGAAAATCCAACACCATTAAAAGTAATAAATAGTGCTGTACACATAAAGATTGATATAAGAGACGCGAATTACATCAGACTTTATGCAAGTGATAATGGGAGTAATGCAAGCGACCATGCTGTATGGGGAGACGCTAAATTAGTAAAAGAAGGTTACAACGATAATGTCATGAAAACCGTTGAAGAGTTTGATGAGCAAATTAAAGCGAACTATACTTCTGGAACGATTGAAGGTGACTTAAAACTTACTTTACTACAAAGAACCTTTATTAAAAGAGTAGGACAATATCAACTTCGTTCCTTCTTAGAAAAGGATTCTAAAAATTCTGAAACATTAGATTGGTTTTTAAATAATGAAGAAGCCCTTCGATTATGGACAATAGGTGGACGACCAAACGGCTCTTATGAAAGAGCTTTGCAAGTATTAAGTGATTTATATCATACTTATAAAGAAGATTTAGAAAATGAAAACGTAACCTCTTTAGGAACAAAATATAAAGATTTATATTTAAAAATGATGTTATCTTTATCTCTAACACACTCAACTAATGTTGGATTATGGATTGGTGGAAACCAATTTTCTGATGCAGTAACTCGTTATCAAATCTATAAAGATATGCATTTAAATGGACAATTAGATAACGCCATGTTTGAAAGTTATACAATAGATGAAATGCGTGGAGTAATGATTACTAATATTGATGATGAAGAAATTGTATGGCTTCATGATTATTCGAAAAAATTTTCAACCACCGCAGAACGTTTTAATCCTTATAAATATATAAATTATACTTTAAATTATGGTTATTATAGACCACAATATTATAGCCAGAATAATTATGCCCAATGGGATCAAAAATACAATCTTTCAAAATACCATATAACTTATCAAGCGGGTAAACCAAAACTATGGATTGTATTTGAAGAAGGAGCCGTTTGTGGAGGATTATCGAAAACAGCCGCTAATTTATACGGTGTATGGGGATACCCAGCGCGAGTTGTAGGGCAACCAGGCCATGCCGCTTATGTTTATTTGTATCACGCTGGTGGTGGAAAATACGCTTGGCAATTAGCCAACAGTGTGGTTACAACTGGTTGGGCAAATACTACTGGAGGTGGAATCAATGGTTGGGGAAGTAAATACGCAACTAATAATGGTACGATTCAATCCGGTTCCTATTTATTACTTTCACAAGATGCACAAAATGAATATGAAAAATATGAAAAAGCGGAATTAATTTTATTATTAGAAGAGGTATATAAAAATGATTCAAAAAAACTTGAACAAATTTATAGAGACGCTTTAAAAGAAGAAAGAATAAATTTAGATGCATGGATTGGATTAGTAAATTTATACCTAAACGATAGTACAAAATCTGAAGCCGATTTAATTAGCTTAGCTGAAGAAATTGCTGAAACCTATACTTATTATCCCTTACCTATGTATGACATGACAAGAAGGCTTGGTTCTAAAATTACTTCTCCAGGGTATCGAAGTAGACTAATGATGCTACAAGATGAAACACTTCATCAAGCAACAAAAGCAACAAGCACCAACACCATTTATACTAAAGAAGTACCCGTAATTGCGAATGCTATTTTAGGAGTCGTCGATTCAAGAGTTGCAACGTTCTCTTTTGATGGAGCAAACGCTGGTAAAATTGTGTTATCAAAACAATTACAAAGTGCTCAAGTTACTTGGACTTATAGTTTAGATGGCGGTTCAACTTGGATACCGAGTTATGAACATTTAGCACAGTTAACAAAAGACCAATTAGACAGTATCACAGAAGAAAACGATATTAAAATACATATTACTGGATTGCCTATGACAGCTGAAAATATTTATACAATCGATATTAAAAAAGGCGTATTCCCAAGTAATACAGTTTCTATAGATGATTTAGAAAATCGTATTATGGGTGCAACCGATAAAATGGAATGGACCTTAGACCCAAATGGGGAATGGAATTCTTTTGCTGATACGAATCCGACCTTTAAAGGAGACGTAAGAGTTTATGTAAGAATGCTTGCAACAGGCATGAATACAATGAGTGAACCCGTTTATTTTACCTTTACAACAAATACAACATCTGAATCACGTCGTTATATAACTAGAAATAATTTAAATGTCATTGCCGTTTCAGGAACCAGTGGTGGAAATAAAGATAATATAAGAGATGGAAACATCAATACAGCATGGCACAGTTATTACAATAAAAATAGTATAGGACAAAAATACATTCCCGCTTATGCAACTATAGAATTAGATAAACCTAGATACGTATCCGAATTAGATTATGTTCCGGACGCTAGAGCTACATCAGCACTTGGGAATTACCCAACAGGAAAAGCGAGTCGTTTAGACATTTATGTCAGTATGGATGGAACCAATTGGGAACTGGCAGCAACAAAAAGTAATTTAGAAAATAATGGAAATTTGAAAAAAATTACTTTTGATGAGCCAATCCTTGCAAAATATGTAAGAATCAATTGTCCATCTGTTCATGAACAAGGCCTTCAATACTACTTTTCAATCGCACTTATCAACTTATATGAAGATCCATCAGCCAGTGAAGTGCCAACAGCGGAAATAAACTACAACATTATTAAAAACACAAATAAAGATGTCGTAGCTGAATTAGTAGATGAAAATAGACCCATCACTGTAACAAATAATGATGGTAAAACAACGTATACTTTTACTGAAAATGGCGAATTTACTTTTGAATTTGTAGATCGAAACGGGAAAAAAGGCACAGCAACAGCAAAAGTAGACTGGATAGATAAAGTGGCTCCGAATGCAAACGTACAATTTAGTACTACAGAAACAACAAATGAAAACGTAGTGGCAACCATTTCGTTTGATAAAGAAAGCATTACCATTTTATCCACTGACATAGAATTAGCAACCAATCCCGTAGATGGAAGCAAAACAATTACTTTCTTAGAAAATAAAAGTGTAGAATTAAAATTTCAAGATGCATTAGGAAACATAGGTACAAAAATAATCACAGTCGATTGGATTGATACAGAAGCTCCAACCGCCGAATTTGAATTTAATACCATTCATCTAACAGATGGTGAAGTTATTGCTACCTTAATACCAAGTGAAGAAGTGACCGTAACCAATAATGGTGGAAAAGACACCTATACATTTAAAGATAACGGTGAATTTACCTTTGAATTTGTGGATAAAGCTGGAAACGCGAATACCGCAACCGTTGTTGTCAATTGGATAGCAAAAATGCCGAAATACGAAATTAAATATTCAACGACTACATGGACCAATCAAGATGTTAAAGCAACACTAGAATTAGAAGCAGGCTATAGAATATTTAATAATAACGCTAGTAATGAATACACATTTACAAATAATGAAACATTCAATTTCCAATTTAAAGACCAAAATGGCTACGATGGTATTATTCCTGTAACGGTTGATTGGATTGACAAAGACGCTCCAACCGCCGAATTTGAATTTAGTACAAAAGAATGGACAAACAAAGACGTAATGGTAACATTAAAACCAAATGAAGAAGTAACCGTAACCAATAATGAAGGAAAAACAACTTATACCTTTACAAAAAATGGCGAATTTACCTTCGAATTTGTAGATAAAGTTGGAAATAAAGGAAGTAGCACCGTAAAAGTGGATTGGATTGACAAAGACGCTCCAACCGCCACAATTGAGTACAGTACAAAAGAATCCACAGAAGGGCCAGTTGTTGCTACACTAAAACCAAGTGAACAAGTAACCATTTTAGGAAAAGGGGCATCAACGTATACTTTCCATGAAAACGCTGAATTTACCTTTGAATTTATAGATAGAGCGGGTAATAAAGGATACGCAACAGCAGTAGTAACTTGGATAAAGAAACAAACAAATAATAAACCTGGAGACAATAATACAGGAACCAAGCCAGATAGCAAACCACAAGATAAGCCTGGAACATCGAGCAAGCCAAATACTGAAGAGACAACAAAACCTGATGAAAACACTTATAAAGAATTGACAAGTGGTAATGTAACAGTAAAAATTCCAAATTCCATTTTATCAAATTATAATGACGTGACTTTAGAGTATAAAAAACATAACCTAAACGATGCTCAAATAAACCGTTATGGTGAAGAAAGTGAAATTTTTGAACTAGCTTTAGAAACAAAAGAAAATAAAAAAGTGAACTTGTCTAACGAAAAAATTGAGCAAATTGTAAAATTAAACCCTAATAAAACGTTTGAAGCCATTTACGTTATTAGAGAAGATGGAAGTGTTGTCAAATTAAATTCTAGAAGAGTAAATAATGAAATTATCTTTGAAAATAATGGACTTGGAAAATACCTTGTATCTTATAAATCGTATGAATCAGATTCTGATGATACCAATAAAAATAATAATGATACACCAAAAGTAGAAGAGACAGTTGAGAAAAAATCAAATTATTTTGTCTATCTAGTCGCAACTGTATCTATTTTAACATTAGGTGGAACCATTTATTTAGTAAAAAAGAAAAAGAATTAATATTAAAAAGCTATAATGAAATATAATCATTTCTTATAGTTTTTTTTTATGGAAAATTAAGTTATAATCTTTCAAATAGAAATGGATTAAGGATAGTGATAATTATGAGAAATTTAAAAAATAAATATTATTTTTGGAAACAGAAAAAAAGATATAAAAAATTTAAAAATTGTAGTTTACCTTACCCTTTTTGGGATAAAAGAAGAGAAACCTTTGAGTGGGTATATTATGATGAATATAAACAAGGTGGATATGACATACAGTCAAGCTTATATGAGGCGCTAGGAAATGTTTCTAGTAGTGGAGTAACTTATCATTATGAAGCTTTCATGTATGGACGAAAAAATTCAGAAGAAAAAGAAGCGAAATATCAAATGATAGAGAGCCATTGTCATTCTTTTGATGAAATAGTAAGGTGTGTTTATAGACATCCAGAAACATTTCATATACCAGAAGATTGTTTAGAAGAGTATAGCAAACAGGAATTACTCTGTTTAAAGAAAATGCAAAGTTATTTAAAAGCGATTGGTTTACCAGATGAAAAGGAAAGTAAAGAAATGACAGCTTTAAATGAGAAATGGCAAGAAATAGATCATAAAAAGAAAAAAAGTTTAAAAGATAGATTTTTTCTTCTTAATTATCAAAAAAGATGGGAAAAATTAAGAGAAAATGAAAATCTGAAAAGATATGCTAATGAAAAAGCTTTGCTATATAGTGCTTACTATCCTCTTTATACGGAGAAAAAAGGAATGGCAGAAGCATATTTGAATAATCAAAAAGATTATATTCTAAAAAGAAAGTATTCTTTTAATACAACACAAGTGGGAAATAAGTATATGTTAGTGAATTTAAATAACGAATATTGTGGTACTTTGGAAGTTATTAGTGAAGAATTTATTCCTTTTAAAGAATTAAAACCAGAAATGGGCGATTATAAACTTGCTGGTTATAAAACATTTTTAGAATATAAAAAACATCTGAAAAAGGCTTAAGGAAGAATTTACAGAGGATAGTTTGCTTGTTTATTTAAAAGTGAAAGTTTTAGAAAGATTTTAGGATTGGAAACAATTTGTGATAATTTAAATAGTGATATTAATTGTTAAAGCAAAAAAATAAGATAGGATACGTCTAACCAATAATAGAACATAAACTTTAAAATTCTAAAGAATAGTTTTTAATGAAAAATTGAGAAACAACACTTTAAACTAAACATTACGTATGTTGACATCGTTCTTAATTCGGTATAATATATCAATAGGTGATTAGAATGGATTATTTAACAGTAAAAGAGGCATCTATATTATGGAATATTAGTGAAAGAAGAATAGTTAATCTTTTAAATAACAACCGCATATCTGGAGCCTTTAAAACAGGTAGAAGGTGGAATATTCCTAAAGATGCAAGTAAACCTATTGATAAAAGAACAAATTATGCTAAAGAACAAGATGATAGAAAAATTGTTGTGATTGCTGGTATAAATTCTGAGATTGGTGTTGAACTTTCTAAAATATTACTTGAAAAGGGTTTTTATATTATAGGCTTATATCAAAAAGGAAGTTTTGTTGATAAAGCTTTACAAAAAGAAAATATCAAATTACAAACTGTAGATTATTTTAAACGAGAAACTCTTATGCATGCAGTAAATGAGATAAAAAAAGATGTTTATGGCTTTATCTTTATGGAAATCTTCTTTGAGCTTGAGGATTCTTTGGATTTTGATTATGATCAGTTTGAAAAAAGTTATCAAGTTAATTTATTTTCTGTTAATCTATTAGTTCGCGAAATTGTTAAAAAAATGAACTTTGAATCAAGTATAGTTCTTGTTAATAGTATTGAAGCTTATCGTGGTTCTTTTGGAGCAAGTGCTTATGCCTCTGCTCAGGCTGCCAAAGAAAATTTAATAAAAACATTTGCTAATATTTATACAGAAATGTATGGAGTAAGAGTTAATTCTGTTGTTGCAGGCTGGATTGGTGGAGTAATGGAAACTGATGATACATTTAATAAAGCAAAAGAGTCTATTCCAATGAAAAGGCTAGGTTATCCACATGAAATAGCAGATGATATATATTTAATGTTAACAAGACATAAATATTCTAATGGAACATCATTAGTGTCTGATGGCGGTTATTTATCATTTGATGAACAATCTAAAACAGAAGATTTAGATTCAGGAAAATTTTATCGTATATTAGATAGGTTTTTTACAGAAACAAAAAAGGGGTCTACAATGTGGATTATTTCGACAATGATGGACAATGAATGGAATGAAGACCCGGCTGAAAGAAAATTTATTCAAAGTAATTTTGATGCAGTTGATCGGGGAGTTAAAATGGAACGTATTTTTCTTTTTAGCAAAAAGAATTTAAACGAATATAAGAAAAATAAATATATTCAAAGATACTTATCTTGTTATAAAATTATAACAAACTTTGTAGATTTAGATTTAGTACGGGAAAAATATCCAGAGCTTTTGAAAGTTGTAAAAGAAGGGTGGATAGGTATAGATGATTATGCACTTTTAGTAGATTTGCCTAGTGATGGAACATCTAGAGGATATGTAACTATGAATAAAAAAGAAATTATCAAAGCTAAAGAATGTTTTAAAAAGTTACATAAATTAGCTATCCCCTTAAAAGAAGTTATGAAATAATTAATTAAAATTTAATAAAAATAGTTAAAAATTTGGACACGAATTTAATGATTAATAGATTTGTATAAAAACTAGTAAAAATGATAAAAATAATTACGAGGGAACATATAGGTGTTTCCTTGTTTTTTGGAAAAATAAATGCTAGAATAAGTAAACTAAATAATTTTGCTTTGTGTAAAAAAATAAATTTGTGACTTTTATTTGTGTAAATTCGTGTAAGGCTATTTTTTAAACAAGTGGTGGTTTAAATTACACGAATTTTCTGGTTGATAATAATCATAATGCAAAAAGGAGGAAAAATATGTTTAAATTAATATCAAAATATGAACCAAGTGGAGACCAGCCACTTGCCATTGAAAAGTTAGTGGAAGGAATTAAAAATGGCCGAAAAGAACAGGTTTTACTGGGTGCTACAGGAACTGGGAAGACTTTTACGATAGCAAATGTAATCGCAAAAACGAACAAACCTACACTCGTTTTGGCACACAATAAAACCCTAGCTGGTCAGTTATATGCGGAACTCAAGGAGATATTCCCCGAAAATCACGTAGAGTATTTTGTTTCTTATTATAGCGACACATTTAAAAGCCTTATATTTAGGGCTATTTAGTATCATTTAATCCGCAAAAAAGAACTAAATAACACTACTTGATATTAAATGAACAAATAAAATTTGTGGCCAACATTCGTGTCCATTCGTGTCCTAATTATTTCAGTAAAATGACATTAAAATAAATATATGATAAAATAATTAGAAAGGAAGGTATTGGGTATGAATAAAATAATTCAAATTGAACAATATACTTATAATTTAGAAGAGGGTAATTTTAATATTTATGTTTTTCCAAAAGATGATTTGTTAGAATTCTATATTGAGAGGGAAAATTATGCTAACTTATATCATTGTGTTGGAATAAATGTAAAAGATAAACCAGATGATATGAATGAATTTATTAAAAACAATTTAGATAGTTGGGTTTTCATAGTAATGAATGAAACAGAAGAAGATTAATTTTAAATAAAACATATTAAACATATTTTAGAACTGATAAATACATCAGTTCTTTTTTTTACATAGCCATCTGACACTTAAGATGGTTAAAGTTTATAAGGAAAGGAGGAAAAAAATGTCTAATTGCAAAGTCATAGCAGTTGCCAATCAAAAAGGTGGGGTTGGGAAAACTACTACCACATTTAATCTTGGAGTAGCATTATCAAAATTAGGAAAAAAGGTATTATTGGTAGATACGGATCCTCAAGCAGATTTAACTGTTTGTATGGGATGTGATACCAAGGAAATACCAACCATTGCTCATTTGATGCACTCTATAATTCAAAATGGTGTCGCCGATACTCAAAGTGCAGTTTTTCATCATGGTGAAAATGTTGATTTAATTCCTTCAAGTTTAGATTTGTCTCAAATAGCCAATACATTAGTAAACGCAATGAATAGAGAAAACATTTTAAAGAATTGTTTGAAAGAAATAAAAAAAGATTATGATTATATCCTAATTGACTGTATGCCTAGTTTAGAAATGCTTCCTATAAATGCTTTATCAACAGCAGATAGTGTTATTATTCCTGTTCAAGCAGAATTTCTAGCATTAAAAAATATGGAAGAATTATTGATGACAATAGGAAAAGTAAGAACACAAATTAATCCTAATTTATCAGTAGATGGTGTTTTAATTACATTAACAGATGAAAGAACAAATCTTACAAAAGAAGTTATAACTACTTTAGAAGATAAATATGCTGGTATTTTAAAGATTTATAATTCTAAAATACCTCGAGCAGTTAAAGCGGCTGAATCGACAATCGTTGGAAAAAGCATTTTTAATTATAGTAAAAATAATAAAGTAGCAAATGCTTATTACAATTTTGCATTAGAGGTTGATAACAATGGAAAGAACAAAATTAAAGATAAATCTAAAACCATTAGATGACTTATTTTCAACACAAGAAGAAAGAGATAACGCTAATGCAGAAAAAATTGTTCGAATTTCGATTAAAGATATTGAGAATTTTCCTAATCATCCATTTAAAGTTGAATTAAATGAAGAAATTCTTGAAAGCATTAAAGAAAAAGGAATTATACATCCAGTTATAGTTAGACCTAAAAATAATGGAAAATATGAATTAATTTCTGGTCATAGAAGAAAGAAAGCCAGTGAAAAATTAAATCTTGATACTTTACCTTGTATCATTCGAGAACTAACAGATGATGAAGCAACAATTCTTATGGTTGACAGTAATTATCAAAGAGAAAGAATATTACCAAGTGAAAAAGCATTTGCTTATAAATTAAAATATGATGCAATGGTTCATCAGGGAAAGCGAACAGATTTAACTTTGTGCCAACTTGGCACAAAGTCAATAACAGCAAAAGAATTAGGCAAAGATTTTGGAGATAGTGAAAGAACCGTATTTAGGTTTATAAGACTAACTTTTTTAATACCGGAATTATTAAAACTGGTAGATAATTCGGTTTTAAAAGATAAAGATTTATTGAGTATTGCTTTAACTCCAGCTGTAGAAATATCATTTTTGACATTAGAAGAACAAAAGCATTTATTAGATTATATTGATTGCTACCAAATAACACCCTCGCATGCTCAAGCAATAGAGTTAAAAGATATGAGTTTAGATAAAACATTTTCGGTAGAAAAAATGAAAGATGTATTAGATGTAAGTAAACCTAATGAAACTCCTAAACTAAAAGTAAGTATGAATCGGTTAAGCCATATACTCCCAACTACTTTGAAAAATGATAGAGAGCGAGAGGAGTATGTTATTAAAGCAGTAGAGTGGTATGACAAATATCAGAAAAAATTAAAAGAAAAACAGTTACAAGAAAGATAAAGGGAGTATGTTTGCCAAAAAAGTCCCTTCTTACAATCTACCCTAATACTAACTATTATTACTAACTGAAAAAAATATAAAAAAATATTTTGTAGATATGACAAAATAAAAACTTTAGTATATTCTACAAGCAAAAGAAAGGAATGAGATTGCAAATGAAGAAAAAGATTATTATTACTTTTGTAATGATATTCATTGGAGGCTTAGTTGGAACAAAAAAATTCTTTAGTGAGAAAAAAATGGAAATATTACATGAAGAGTCTTATTTTACTTTTCAAAGTGATAAAATTAATTTCGAAACAAATGTAAATGAAGAAAAAATTGAAAAGGAGGAAAAATATGAAGAAAAAAGTTTAGTTCAAGAAGAAATTATTAAATCTAAAAAACAAAAAGTTGAAAGTCCAAAAAAAGAAGTATCAACTAAAAAACAAGAACAACCAAAAAATAGTAATATCGAAAATACAAAGAAAGAATCAAAAACTGAAAATAAGACATTAAATGAAAAATTGGAAACAACTCAAGAAAATAAAAAATTATCAAAAAGCGAAGTAGAAGAGTATTTGAAAAAAAACGTTTCAGACTTTCGATATGATTTTGATTCAAAACACGATTGTCAAATTGAGGGAGATAAATGGTTAATTTATGGTTGGTTTTATAATTGCACAAGTATATCTGTTCCTAATAGTGATATTCAGCCAGTGATGCTAGTAATATCTACAGGAAAATTCTTTTGTGATGGAAAGTATACAAAAAACGAAAGATATGATTGGCATAAACCAAAAATTAGTAGCATTTCTTATTTACGAGAACTTGGTTACCCTTGTGAAAATATTGAAGGATTAAATTAAACCCTTTATTTTCTTTTTTTATTCATCATCAGACATAAAACGACAAAATTCTTAAATGGATTATGCTATATTGTTAATGAGAGGGGGATTTTTAATGTTAAAAAAATTAAATGAAGGAGAAATCAAACAATTTTTAGAAAGGTATTCTATTGAAATTGATGAAGAAATTTTAGATGTATCATTTTTAGAGATGTTTGGTTTTAAAAGTTTTTTAATCAATGGTCATTATCTAATTGCTGATAATGGTGAAAAGTTTAGATTTACTGATTTGAAAAATAACTAAAAATATAAATAAATCTTAAAATATTAAATAATAGATTATATATATTTTTTAGAACAAACAAATACATTATAAGCCTTATTAATGGGGCTTTTTTTTATGAGAAAAATATAAGGAGGAAGATAATGAAAAAATTTAATTTAATGAAAAATTTTTTAATTGCTATTTGCTTTATGTTCTGTACTTTCGATGTAGAAGCAGGTAGTAGAACAGATAGATTTAAAGAAAAATTTATTGGTAGTTACAGTTTTATCGATTCTAGAGGAAAATATGGAAATTTTGAGCATTTCACGAGAGCAAGTGACGACGCGACCGCTTATTGTATTCAACCAGGTGTTTCTTTAGCAAAGAATACAGATTATGCTGGTTATTATGGTTTATCAAATGACGAATTAGCAAGCAAAGTAAATTTAACCACTCAAAATCTTATAGATATGAGTTTAATTGCATATTATGGTTATGGTTATCAAAATCATAATAGTATTCAATGGATTGTAGCTACTCAAGCATTAATATGGAAAGTGGCAGGAAGAGAGTTCAATTTTACCAGTCAATATTTACCAGATCCAACAAATCCAAATCGTTATGTAATTGATACTCCACCAGAAATTAAAGCAGCAATGGCAGAAATAGAAAGACTTGTTAATGAACATTATAATCAACCAACATTTCAAACTTATAATGCAACAATTTCCTATGGTTCAAACTATTCTTTTCATGATCAAGCAAGTCAATTAAATAAATATACTATTAAAAATTGTGAGAATTGTAATGCAACGATTGAGGGAAATGATTTAATTGTTACTCCTACTTCATCTTCAAACGGCTCTATTACTTTGACTAAAGAAAATAATTCTTGGTCTGAGGAATTTATTGTTTATCACAGTGATAAAGGACAAGACGTAATGGTTGCAGGAAATTTAGATCCAGTTCAAACAAGAGTTAATTTTACTGTTGTGAGTGCAACATTAAATTTAAAAAAATATGATAGCGAAAATAATCAATGCCTTTCACAAGGTCGAGCAACTTTAGAAGGAGCAATTTTCGGATTATATAAAGAGGAAACTGGAGAATTAGTGCGTGAATTGGTTATTGATTCTAATTGCAGTGCTACTATTGATAAATTACCTATTGGCAATTATTATGTACAAGAAATTGCTCCATCGGAGGGTTATTTATTAAATTCAACAAGATATGAAGTACATTTTTCTGAAGAACAACATGAGATAGATTTAATCGTGAAAGAAGATGTAATTAAGAATTATGTTTCCATTTTAAAACAGTATGAACATATAGAGGGAAATACAACCTTTTTAAATGCCGAATCAAATATTACATTTGAAATTTATGATTTAGATGGAACTAAATATGATCAAGTCACTACTGATAAAAATGGTTATGCTACCATTAATTTACCTTATGGAGTTTGGAAAATCCATCAAGTAAACACAACAACTGGCTACGAAAAGATTTATGATTTTTATGTAACTATTGATTATGATAGTGAGAATAAACAATTTTATAATATTCTTAATAATAGTTTGAGTGCTTTTCTACAAGTCATTAAGGTTGATAGCGAAACAGGAAAAGCGATTGCTATTGCAGATACAACATTTAAAATCTACAATAAAGACAAAAAACAATACGTAAGTCAATTTGTTGGTGGTAAAGTTTATGATGAATTTAAAACTGATGAAACTGGTAAATTTATGACTTACTTAAAATTGGAAAGTGGCAACTATAAATTAATTGAAGTAGCGAGTCCTTTTGGTTATGTTTTAGATGAAAATGGTATCGATTTTACAATAGGAAATGATACGCATTTTTCTTATACATCTTATGGAACAGTTGTAACGATGTATGTGAAAAATAAACCTATAAAAGGTAAAATAGAAATATATAAAAAAGGAGAGTTATTTGTTTCAGACAGTGGAACCTTTAATTATAATAATAGAATTACATTAGAAGGAATTGTTTACAATATTTATGCGAATGAAGATATTAAATCTGTTGACGGTAATCATTTATTTTATGAAAAAGGTACTTTAGTAGGAACAATGACTACCGATAAAAATGGTTATGCAATAAGTTCTTTATTACCACTGGGAAAATATAAAGTAGTGGAAGTAAAAACCAATGATTTTTATATTTTAGATAAAACAGAATATTTGATTGATCTTACTCAAAAAGATAATAAATCAGAAATTGTATATAGTTCAAATGAAATGATTAATTATTTAAAGAAAGGAATCTTGGAATTTACTAAAAGAGATTTAGTAAATGGAGAACCGATTCCAAAAACTATTATTTCAGTCTATACAGAAAAAAATCAAAAAATTTTTGAAGGTGCTACAGATGAAAATGGAATGATTGTTATAAAAAATCTAAGTGTAGGTCAAAAATATTATATTTTAGAAAAAGAAGCAGCCACAGGCTATCTTATTACTGATGAAAAAGTTTTCTTTGAAATTAAAGAAGACGGAGAAATAGTCAAAGCTGAGATGACAAATAAACCTATTACTGGTAAGTTAGAATTTACAAAAATTGATTTTTCTAATAATCAACCAATTCCTAATACCTTTATTGAGATTTTTTCAGTAGATGATGAAGAAAATCCAATATTTGCAGGAAGAACAGATGAAAATGGGCAAATTATCATAAACGAATTGAGATATGGTAAATATTTTATAATTGAAAAAGAAACAGCAACTCCAGATTATATTTTAAATAATGAAAAGTTGTATTTTGAAATTAAAGAAAATGGAGAAATAGTCAAGTGTACTATGGTTAATGAACTAGCACCTATTTCACTTCCTAATACAGGAATTGATGATACTTCACATTTTATTTTAAATATGACAGGAGCTTTTTTTATAATTATTGGAATTGGAGTGATCACTTATGATAAAAAAAATAAAAGATAGTAAAAAAAGATTAGTAACTGTCGGTGTTATGTTTGTTCTACTAGGAATAATTATAATAAGTAATAAAAACATCTATAATTATATTATAGATAAAAAAGAGGAAGTTAAAATTGAAGAATTTTATAGAAAACAAGAACATATAGATACCAATAATGAAAATACAATATTAAATGAAAAATTGGAAACAACCCAAGAAAAAAAGTTTAATTATATTGCAGTTATAAAAATACCTAAAATTGGTGTAGAAAAAGGACTTTGTCAAAAAGAAAGTTCCTGTAATCATGTAGATAGGAACATTCAAATACTAAATGAATCTGATTATCCAGATGTTAAAAATGGTAATTTTATGTTAGCAGCACATTCAGGAAATGCCGGAATTTCTTATTTTAAAAATGTTTATAAATTAGAAAAAGATAATCTAATTAGTTTAATTTATAATGGATACGAATATAAGTATAAAATTGTTAATATTTATGATGTTGAAAAAACAGGAAGTACTAATATTATAAGAAATAAAGAAAAAAACACTTTAACTCTTATAACTTGTCGGCAAAAAACCGATAATCAAATTATAGTGATTAGTGAATTAATAGAAAGGACAAAGTTTAATGGTTAAATATAATTTTTTACAAATAACAAAATTATTAGAAAAGTTATTTAAAATAGGCTTTAAAGATGAAAAAAGTATTATAAATATAGGATTAGAAGATTTAGAAAAAATACCAGATATATCATCCACAGATATAACAATTATTTTGGAATTAAAAAAAGCAATTAGAAATAAAAAAATAATTGCTTTTTTAAGTAGTGGTGAAGAAAAAAAGGAGGAGAAAAAAAATGTTTAAATTTAATGTTAATTTAGTAGGAAATATGGGGGTAACAGTAGTTGCTGAAAATGAAGAGGAAGCCAAAAGAATATTAAACGATACACTCGATAGTATTACTGTCAAAGAGATTCGAGAAAAAATAAGTAATAGAAGCGAAGTAGAAATTAATAATAGTAACATTATTACTGAATTAAGAAAGAAAAATATGGAAAGAGAGGTTGAAAGATAATGAATACAATTAAAATTACAGGAGAAATTATAAAAAAAGAAAGACAAAGAAAAAAAGATGCCTTAGTTAATATAATTATTGCATTACCTTTAAACATGAAAGTTTATCATAATGGGACATTTAAACAAATGTATAATTATGTTTCTTTAGCATTGTTAGGAGTAAATCAAGAGCAATGTGCTGAATTAAAAAAAGGTAATCTAATAAAAATTAGTGGGCAAATAGTTGGAAATAGTAATGAAAACGGAAAAAATAAAAGAGATTTAACTATTGTTCCTAAAACAATAACAAAAGGAATAAAAAATATAAATTAAAGCAAACAAAATAAGTTGTAGGTTTAAAAAAATGGAAAGGTAAGGTAAAAAATTATGAATCAAGTTATGTTAGTAGGAAGGATTTGTGAAAATCCTGAAGTAGTGACTACGGATGGAGGACAACAAAAAAGTATAGTAACGATTTCTATAAATCGCCCTTTTAAAAATAGTGATGGTATTTATGAAAGCGATTTAATTCGTTGCGTATTATGGAATAATATTGCCAAAAATACTTGTGAATATTGTCGTGTTGGCGATGTCGTAGGAATTAAAGGAAGATTACAAACTAGTAATTATGAAGATGAAGAAAAAAATAAACAATTTATAATGGAAGTCATTGCAGAGAAAGTTACCTTTTTATCTTCTAAAGAATGTCATTCACAAAATAAAAAAAGTCAAGAGAAAGATGAAAGGTAGGTTAAACAATGACGCATCAAACTAGAATGCCATCGGTTAAACTAACATTAGGAAAAGAATTATTTAATTTATTAATAAATGTATTAGATTTCAATATGAAATTAGAAGTTGAAGGTGATTTTTCTATGGTCGCTGAAAAATTAAAAAATAAACTTCTAAAATATAGTGTACCTAGAAAAAATGAAGAAAATATTGATTTTGTAGATGTACGTTTTTTTCCAAATGAAGCTGGCAATATGATTGAACAATTATTATTGAGAATAGATAAAAAAGAAATGAAAGAAGATTTCTTTTCCTTATTAATTAAAAATAGAGAAATTAAATAAATTGTGTTTAATTAGAAAGAGAGGTGAAAAATGGCTACAACCGTAAAATTAATTAATACATTATTTGAAGAAACTGTTTTAAATGTGACGCAAGATGCTGAACATTGGCAATCATTTTTAAAGACCGCTTCTATGAATTATACTAATAGTTTTAGTGAACAATTACTCATATTTGCTCAAAGACCAGATGCAGTGGCTTGTACAGATATTGAAACTTGGAATAATACTTATAAAAGGTTCATTAATAGTGGAACTCCTGGTATTGGACTCTTAACAGATTATGGATACAGAAGTGGAATTAGATACGTTTGGGGAATTAATGATACTCACAGTATTTATGGTAGAAAAGGCAAAAAATTAAAAATATGGAAAGTTCCACAGATATATGAGTATCAAATAATTGAGTCATTAGATAATAAATTTAAAAAAATCAATAATAAAAGCAATTTTACAGAAGCTATAAAATCATTAGCTGATGTTTTAATAGAAAATTATTATTCTGATTATTTAATTGATTTATTAGAAAATAGAAATTATACTAAATTAGAAAACGTAGCAAGTGATATAATAGAAAAAAGTTATAAAGAATTACTAAAAAATAGTGTTTTATTTATGATATTAAATAGAAGTGGTATAGATCCATTTCCATATTTTAATTATAACGATTTTAAAGAAATTTCTATATTTCAAGATTTAGATAATATTGCTAGGCTAGGAACAGCAATCAGTACCATATCAGAAATAGGAATTAAAGAAATATATCAATCTTTAAAAAATATACGAATTGCTGAAATCGACAAAATTCGTACATTTGCGACAAAAGAAAGTTTGGTTTATGATGATAATATAAAAGAGAGGAGTGATAACTACGAACATAACTTACAAGAAAATAGGAGAATATCTTTTACCGAATTTGATAGCATCAGAAGAACAATTGGAGATGGGCAAATACTCAATGATGAGGCTAGATTATCTGAAGACACAGAAAACTGGAACTTATCAAGCTATGATGATGAAAGGAACCTTAATTCCTCATTTGAAAGAAATCGAGCAGACATCACAAGAGAGGGTAGCATTAATAACGAATCAAATGATGTTAGAACTCCAAGTAACAGAGGAATTGAAAGAAACCAATCAAATGAAATGGGTTGGACTAATGAACAATATCAAGAGTCAAGCGGAAGAAATAGTGATGAAAGAACTAATTTACAATTAGGAGAAAATGAGAATACTGATAGAGGTATTCTTTTTTCAAATGATGAAAAATATTTATATCGACTTGGCGACCATGTTTTCATAGAGGACGAAGAATATATAATCCAAAGTATTGAAAATTTTAATGTATTATTATATAATCCTTCTAGTCCATCGAACAGTATGAATTTAAGTATAATAGAGCTAGAAAATCATTTAAAAAAAGACAATCTTAATAGCCATCTTAAAGCAGATTATTCACATGATGGGATTGACTTTGCAATTATCACAAAAATAGACGAAATAAATGATGAAAAATATTGTACGATTGCAAGAGTTATGAGCGACAATCATTGTGTCGAGTTATATTCCAACAAAAAAAATGTCAAAATTGAAATAGGTACAAAAGTAAATGGTGAATGGCAAAATGAATTAGAAGATGTTACTTGGTTTCATAAAAAATTGAGCGAAAAAGATATTTTAGATAAGTTATATGAAATTTACACTGAAAAATTCAAAAGTCAAAAAGAAAGTGAAATTTATTATGGAGAATATAATGATGAAATTGATTTGATAGAGCATATATTATATCAATATAAAATTGATGACATTGTTCTTCATTTTGATAATAATGAAAATCTTGTAGCCACAGATGATGAATATGTTTGGTTTGGAGAAGAATTCTATAAATTTTTATTTGATGAATTATTCAATTATAATGAAGATGGAACTGTCAATTTAATTGACAATAGGGATTTAGCACGATTAAAAGAATATCGTAAGAAATACAACAATCAAAGTGAAAATATAACTCGGTTTCTTGATAATATTATAGAAAAAGTCCATATTGAAAAGGTTAAATATAATTTTGATACTAACAATAATCTTCAGAGTATCGAATATGCTGATGGTGAGAAAGTTGATATAACAAAATTTTATAATCTATTATTAACAGAAAGTTATAATGAATTAAATGAAAATGAAATAAATAGATTAAAAGAAGAACTAAAAAAAATTGAAATAAAAAATAGTGAAAATTTTGATACAAATAACAACTTTAAACAATCTGAAAAAGAAAATAGTGCTATCAAAGTTAAAAATAAATTATCACAAATGACTTTGTTCGCACCAAGAGAAAAAGAATTAGCTGACCGACTCGTTGATATATTCAATTCTTTAGATACAAAATATAAGGGGACCTTTTATGTAGAAGATATCAGTTTAGAAGTTTGGGATCATATTAAATCTAATAAGAGAAATTTAACAATATGTTTAAAAAGTACAAAATGTAAAAATTATAATGATAAAGAAACCTCTTTAACCTGTTTTAACATTGATAAAACAGATGAAATAGTATTAAGGGAAAGTGTAAACATAGATCCTTTTTTAAAATATTTGAGTCAAGATAAAGATTTCTCTATTAATCTTACACCAGATACAATATTTATTTTTTATAATAAGTTTGATGAAAAACAAATAGATTTAAGTGTTGGAAGAACAGAAGTTTTATCTAGTATAAATGATAATGATAATATTGAAATTATTGATAATCCTGATAATGAAGTTAAAGTGGAGAGAAAAACTAAAAAAAGAATTATCGATTTTGTATTACATCCAGAAATACCTTATGAGGAAAGAATTAATTATAAAATTGTTGATGACGATTTGGGCGTTGGAACAAATTCAGAAAAGTTTAGAAATAACATTACGGCAATCCGACTATTAAAAAAAATAGAAAGCGAAAATCGCTATGCAACTCCTAATGAACAAGAGGTGTTGTCAAAATATGTGGGATGGGGCGGTCTACAGAAAGCATTTGAAAAAGAAACTTTTGAAAACATGGAAATGGAAATGTTATTAGATGAAGGGATTATTAGTCAAGAGGAATATAAAAATGCAAGATATACTGTTACGAATGCCTTTTATACTCCACCAGTTGTTATAAAAGCAATTTATAAAGCACTATCAAATATGGGACTAGAAAAAGGAAATATTTTAGAACCATCATGTGGAATTGGAAATTTTATTGGTTTACTTCCAAACAATGATAAACTTAAAATATATGGTGTTGAAAATGATAGTATCAGTGGAAGTATTGCAAGACAGTTATATCAAAAATCCTCTATTGCTATACAGGGATTTGAAAAAACAAATTTTTCAGATTCCTTTTTTGATGTAGTTATAGGAAATGTTCCTTTTGGAACAGATTATTTAAATGACAAAAAATATGATAAATACCATTTTGTTATACATGATTATTTTTTTGCTAAAGCAATTGATAAGGTTCGAGCAGGTGGAATAATTGCTTTAATCACAAGTAAAGGAACCCTAGATAAAGAAAATAGCAACTTTAGAAAATATTTAGCCCAAAGAACAAACTTAGTAGGTGCAATTCGATTACCTAATAATACTTTTAAAAAAAATGCTGGTACTGAAGTAACTTCTGATATTCTTTTCTTACAAAAAAGAGATGGAATTACAGATGTACTTCCCAAATGGGTTAATTTAGGAACTAATGAAGAGGGAATTTCTATGAATCAATACTTTATAGATAATCCAAATATGATTTTAGGTAAAATGGAAATGAAACCAAACCAATATGGAGGTTATTCTTCAATATGCGTTCCATACGAAGATAAAAATTTAGAAAATCTATTGAATAATGCTATTAATAATATTCATGCAACTATTGAAGATTATAATATTGATGATGAGGAAGAAGAATTAGTATCTATTGAAGCAGATCCTACTATAAAAAATTTCTCTTATGCTATTGTGGATGATAAAATTTATTATAGAGAAAATAGTCGAATGTTTGAAATGAATTTTCCTAAAATCACAGAAGAAAGAGTAAGGGGCTTAATTGAATTAAGAGATATAACAAGAGAAATAATAGAGATGCAATTAGAAAATTTTCCTGATGAAGAGATAAAAAATGCTCAAATAAAATTAAATAATTTATATGACAAATTTATTAAAAAATATGGATTAATAAATAGTAGAGGCAACTCTATTGCTTTTTCAGATGATAGTAGTTATTTCCTTTTATGCTCGTTAGAAATATTAGATGAAAACGGTAATTTAGAAAAAAAAGCAGACATGTTTACTAAAAGAACAATTAAACCTTTATTTGAAAAACGAAAAGTAGAAAATGCAAAAGATGCATTATTAGTATCTATAACTGATAAAGCAAGAGTTGATTTAAACTATATTCAAAGTATTACTAATATGGAGATGGATAAAATTTTGGAAGAATTAAAAGGCGAAATATATAGAATACCAGACTTTGAAAATCCTAATCATTGGGTTACCGCTGATGAATATTTGACTGGAAATGTTAGAGAAAAATTAGAAGTTGCAGAAAGATATGCCAAAGAAGATGAGTCTTTTATTGAAAATGTTGAAGCCTTAAAGAAAGTAATACCATCTTTTATTCCCACAGAAGATATTGTCGTTAGATTGGGAGCAACATGGATACCTACACATTATATAAAAGAATTTATGTTTGAATTGTTAGACTCCTCTACTGATGCTGTGGAGAATATGGATGTTCATTATTCAGAATTAACTGGACAATGGAATATTGAAGGAAGATTTTATGATAGAAATTCTATACCAGTTATATCTACTTATGGAACGATTAAAGCCAATGCTTATAGATTATTAGAAGATGCTTTAAATTTAAGAGATACAAAAATATTTGATTATAAAGAAGATGAAAATGGAAAAGTTAGAGCAATTCTTAATAAAAAAGAGACCGCTATTGCACAGTCTAAACAGGACAAGATAAGAGAAGCTTTTGATGAATGGTTATGGAGAGATATGGATCGTAGAGAGAAACTAACAGAATTATATAATCGAAAATTTAACTCTATTCGATTAAGAGAATATGATGGCTCTAATATTTCTTTTCTAGGAATGAACCCAGAAATAAAATTAAGAAAACATCAAGTGAATGCCATTGCTCGAATTTTATATGGTGGCAATACTTTATTAGCTCATGAAGTTGGGGCAGGTAAGACATTTGAAATGGTTGCAGCCGCCATGGAGTCAAAAAGATTAGGACTTTGTAATAAAAGTTTATTTGTTGTACCTAATCATATCATAGCACAATTTGCAAGTGAGTTCTTACAATTATACCCTTCCGCCAATATATTAGTTTCAACAAAAAAAGATTTTGAAACCAAAAATCGTAAAAAGTTTTGTTCTAGGATTGCTACTGGAGATTATGATGCTGTTATTATAGGTCATTCTCAATTTGAAAAAATTCCAATGTCAGCAGAAAGACAAATTAATATTTTAGAAGCACAATTAGAAGATACAATAAAAGGGATTGCAGATTTAAAAATGCATAATGGAGAAAGATTTACTATAAAAATGCTTGTTAAAACTCAAAAATCTATTGAAAGAAAATTAGAAAAATTAAATAGTAGAGAAAAAAAAGATGACGTTGTTTATTTTGAAGAGTTAGGTGTTGACAGATTGTTTGTGGACGAAGCACACTACTACAAAAATCTATATTTATATACTAAAATGAGAAATGTATCTGGAGTGGCTACAACAGAAGCTCAAAAAAGTTCTGATTTATTTATGAAATGTAGATATTTAGATGAGATAACAGAAAATAAAGGGGTTATATTTGCAACTGGAACACCTATATCAAATTCTATGACAGAACTTTATACTTTACAAAGATACTTGCAATATGACGAATTATTAAAAGCAGGATTACAACATTTTGATGCTTGGGCGTCAACTTTTGGAGAAACAGTTACCGCCATAGAAATTGCTCCAGAGGGTACAGGCTTTAGAGCGAAAACTAGGTTTGCGAAATTTCATAATATACCAGAGTTAATGCAAATGTTTAAAAATTTTGCTGATATTCAAACTTCCGATACATTAAAGTTGCCAGTACCAGAGACAAAATTTGAAACAGTTGTAAGTCCGCCGAGTGATGTTCAATTAGATTTAGTTCAATCTTATGCCCAGAGAGCCGAAAATGTTAGAAATCGTGAAGTGAAACCAGAAGAAGATAATATGCTCAAAATTACTAATGAGGGCAGAAAGTTAGCCTTAGATCAAAGAATAATTAATAGTTTTTTACCAGATTTTGAAAATAGTAAAGTAAATATGTGTTGTGAAAATGTCTATAATATTTGGGAAAAATATAAAGATAAAAGATTAGCACAATTAATTTTTTGTGATTTATCTACTCCAAAAGATGATGGGAGTTTTGATGTTTATCATGATATTAAAATGAAATTGATTAATAAAGGTATTCCAGAAAATGAGATAGAATTTATTCATAATGCAAGTACCGAAATTCAAAAGAAAGAATTATTTTCAAAAGTAAGGCAGGGAAAAATAAGAGTTTTAATGGGAAGTACTCAAAAAATGGGAGCTGGAACTAATTGCCAAGATAAATTAATTGCATTACATGATTTAGATTGCCCCTGGAGACCTAGTGATTTGCAGCAACGTTTAGGGAGAATTGTAAGACAGGGTAATCAAAATAATAAAGTATATATTTATCGTTATGTTACCGAAAAGACATTTGATTCCTATTTATATCATTTGGTTGAAAGTAAACAAAAATTTATCTCACAAATAATGACATCTAAAACGCCTGTTAGAGATGCTGAAGATATAGATGAAAGTGTTTTATCTTATGCTGAAATTAAAGCTCTTGCAACAGGTAATCCAGAAATTATTGAAAAAACTGAACTTGACACTGAAGTATCTAAGTTGAAAATTTTAAAACAAAATTATTTAAGTGAACATTATGATTTGGAAAATAAAGTAAAAAAAGTATTTCCCAGTGATATTATACGATATGAAAATGAGTTAAAAAATTATAAAAAAGATTTAGAATATCTACAAGAAAAATACCCATCTAATGAAGATGAGTTTTTTTCTATGATTATTAATAATACAGAAATTAAGAATGTGCAAGAGGCTGGAGAATTATTATTAGAAGAATGTAAAAGATGTACTATGCAGGAAAGCAAAGAGTTTGCTGAATATAAAGGATTTAAATTAGAAGTAAAATTTGATAGTTTTACAAAAACATATAAACTATATTTAAAAAATAATGCAACTTATTTTGTTGAACTTGGAGAAAGTGCTACAGGCAATATAGCTAGGATTAATAATATAATTAATGATATTAATTTTAGAATTAATTGTATAGAAAAAGAATTGATAAGTGCAAAAAGTAATTTAGAAAATGCAAAATTGGAACTTGAAAAACCTTTTTTACAAGAACAAGAATTAAAAGAGAAATTGGCAAGATTAAAAAAACTTAATAAAAAATTAAATTTAGAAGAAAAAAATCATGATATTTTAGATGAAGAAGACTCGGAGGAAATTGAAGATAGAAATCAAATATCGAAAAAAGAATATGAAAGATAATTAAAAAATCAAAAAAGAAAGGGGATTAAAATTTATGAGTGAAGCAATAGAATTAAATAAAAATTCACAATTCATTAAAGACATTAGTGAAGCTTTAAAAGAGTTAGATAGATATGAATTTTGTCATTCTATTCAACAAAATTTTAGTGTAAAAGATTTAAATAATATTGATGTTTATAATATTTTAAAGGTAAAAGATGGAGTCAAAAGTTTATATGAGTTTTTTAGTACAATAAGGCATGATCAACAGTTATTATATTTACAGGAAATAATGGTAATTAATTCAGAAATTATTGACAATATTAATTTTAAAATCTTACCGAATTTAAAAAAAATTATAGATGAACAAGAAAAAAAATCAAAAGCGAAAGGTCAAGAAGAGCGATGAATGGTAAATTTAAATGGGTAGATTTTTTATCAAGAAATAATACTTTATTAATTAACAATGAAAAAGAATTTAATCAATTCAAAAAATTTTTACAACATTTAGGCATGATAGATATTTTAAATAAGGAAACTGAATTTTATAATTGGCAAGTCTTAGCAAAAATAAATGGTTATCCTACTAATTATATTATATTTGAATATGATAATTACAAAGGACTATCATTTGGTTATACGATAGAAGAAGCGAAAGATTGGTATGAAAAAAATCCATTAACTATAAAAGATTTAGAATTAATCCAAAATATTATCAAAGATAAAAATCTTAATGACCGAGGGCGATAATGGTATATTTTACACCAGAACAAATTGCTAAAGCTAAAGAAATAGATCTCTTAACTTATTTGCAAAATTATAATCCAGATGAACTAGTTTATGATTCGAGAAATACTTTTCATACTAGAACTCATGACAGTTTGAAGATTAATAATGGAATGTGGTATTGGTTTTCAAGAGGAATAGGAGGAAAAACAGCGTTAGAATATTTGATTCGAGTTGAAGAATATAGTTTTACACAAGCAGTAGGGCATCTTCTTAATCAAAAGGGTTTAGAAAAAAAATCTTTGTTTAAGCAAAAACTGACTGAAAAAGAAAAAATTGCTCGTTTCTTTTTACCTCAAAAAGCCCCTAACAATAATAAGGTTATATCTTATTTAATGAGTCGAGGTATAAGTAAAAGTATCATTGAAGAATGTATAAATAAGGGACTAATTTATCAAGAAAAAGTTAGAAACAATGTTGTATTTGTTGGTTATGATGAACAAAATATTATAAGATATGCTGGTTATAGAGGTACAAATTCAAGTCGTTTTATGGGAGAGGCTTCTGGAAGTGATAAAGCCTTTTCTTTTAAATTAAAATCTATTTTGAATAAAAATGATGTTCATTTGTTTGAAAGTGCCATTGATTTATTGTCTTATGCAACTTTAAAAGAGTTAAATAATGAACACTGGGATGAAGAAAATTTGTTGTCTTTGGCAGGAGTTTATAAGCCAAAAAAAGATACTATGGACATTAAAATTCCTGAAACTTTAACAACTTTTTTAAAAAATAATCCTCAAATTGATACAATAGTTTTACATCTTGATAATGACGTTGCAGGTAAAATAGCAACAAAATCAATACAAAATTCTTTGTCAGATAGTTATAAAATTATAGATAAATCTCCTAAAAATTTAAAAGATGTTAATGATGTTTTAAAAAAATATTTGGGAATTCCTATTAAAAATGGTAATGAAAATTATAGATAATTTTCAAGTCAAAAAAGGGAAGTTTTCTATTCATAGAAAACTGTGTCTTAGCCAGCACTGCATGTGTCCTCCCGCCACATGCCAAATTTATGGGGAAACCCCAAACCCTAGCAAAAGAAAAAATAGGAGGAATGAAATTATGTTTTTTTGGAAATGGAAATTATTTTGGGGCAATTGTTATAAAATATATGACAGAAATAATCATTTAGTAAAAAGAATTTTAATATACCATAAAAAAATATATTTATTAGATTAAAAATTAAAGACAATAATTGTCGTTTTTTTGATATAATTGAAATGAGAACAAAAAAATGATTTTATATTTGTTTTTAAAATGGAGAAAAGAAAATGAAAAAGAGAATTTTAACTATTTTAGTAAGTAGCGTTTTGGTTTTAGGACTTACAGGATGTGGAAATAAAATAAAAGTAACAAAGGAAGAATTGGTAAATGTAAATAATCAAATCATTTCTTATTTTCAAGCAAATGGAAGTAAAGATTATAAAAATTTGGCTTTTAATTATGTTGATGAAGAAAATAGAGTGGTAGTTGTAGGATTATTAGATAATAGTGAGGAAGAGCAAGAAAAATTTAAGAAAACAATTGTTGACTCAAATTTAATTAAATTTGTAAAAGGAGAAGCCTCTGTCGATGTTGAAAATAAAAATACAATTGATTTAAATCCATTTATTAGGACGTATAATATTCTTAATGTTGCTGGAAGTAATGATGAAAAATATATTTATTTAACTATAAGACAATTTCAAGAAGAGGAAGTTCAAACAATAAAAGTAGAGAAAAAATTATGTCCCAATATTACAAAAGATAAAAATTATGAATTTACAATAAAACCAAATTTTAGAGTTGAAGATAATTTATTATCTATATTTAATAATAGTAAGATTTTAGAAATTAAAGAAACTAATAAAATTGGTTTAGAACAAACACAAGAATTAATTCCATAATTTTAAAAGTTAAATGATTATTAATTGTGTGTTATAATTGGAATTGAGAAAGTAGGAGGTGGAACAATGAAAAAATCTGAAATGATTGAAGCATTAGCTCAAAATACAGGTTTGACTAAGGCTGAGGTAGAAAAAGTTTTTAATGGAACTTTTGAATTATTTAAAGATGAACTTGCTAAAGGAAATAGTGTTGCTGTTTCTGGTTTTGGAACTTTTAAAATTTCAAATAGAGCAGCTAGAGAGGGAAGAAATCCTCAAACTGGTGAAACTATTCAAATTAAAGCAAGTAAAAATGTTGCTTTTAAAGCCGGTAATGCATTAAAAGAAGTTGTTAATAAATAAATATTTTTTATAAGAAATGATTAGTGTAGAAATATACTAATCTTTTTTTATGCCTTTATTTAGGAAAGGAAAGAGTGATATGAGAATTAGAAATAAGAAAAAACAATTTTGGTTTAATGAAGAAGAATGTCATATTTTATCTATTAATTCTACTAAAGCAGGTATGAATGAAAGTGAGTATATAAGAGAATTACTATTAGGCTATAAATTAAAAGAAAAACCAGATGATCGATTTTATGAAAATCTTAAAGTGTTTCGTTCACTGGCTAATAACATGAATCAAATTAGTAAGAAAGCCCACTCATTAGGTTTTATAGATGAACTTGCTTATAAGAAAAATGCTGATATGGTTATTAGATTTATTGAAGAAATAAAAAACGAATATTTAAAAGAAAGAAGAGGTGTAAATAAATGATATTAATTTTTATTATATTTTCATTGTTATTCATATATCCATTTATAAAAATATCTAGTAAATGTTCAAGAAGAGAGGAAGAGGAAAGAGAGAAAAAATGGCTACTACAGGAATTTGGAAAATTGAAAAAAGATTAGATCACGTTATTGATTATGTAATAAATCCAGAGAAGACATCAAATAATGGAAGTGATTATCAAGAATTGCATAAATTAACTGAGTATGATTCTCTTTCTTATAATACTGAAGAAAGTTGTTTTGTGTCTGGAATAAATTGTTTATCAGAAAGAGCTTATCAAGATATGATGGAGACGAAAGATATTTGGAAAAAGAAAGACGGAATATTAGGCTATCATGCTTTTCAATCGTTTAAAGAGGGAGAAATCACCCCAGAAAAAGCTCATCTAATTGGTTTAAAATTAGCAGAAGAAATGTGGGGAGATCGTTTTGAAGTTATTGTGACTACTCATACAAATACAAATCATATTCACAATCATTTTGTAATTAACTCAGTTTCATTTAAAGATGGTAAAAAGTATCATGATTGTCATGAAACTTATGCACAGTTAAGACATTTGTCAGATGCGTTATGTCAAGAGTATGGTTTAAGTATTGTTGATAAAAATAAAATGAAAAAAGGAAAGGTAAATTATGATAATTATTACAAAGGATATACATTAAAAAATAATTATCATAGAGTTGCAAAACAAGATGTTGATCGTGCAATCGGAATGGCATATTCTTATAAAGATTTTGAGAATATTTTGGAAAAAATGGGTTATGAAGTTATTAATCGTTATGGAAAATTAAGCATTAGAAGAGAACCTTTTAAAAAAAACATTCGCATAGAAAGGTCTTTTGGAAATAATTATTCCATAGAAAAAATAGAAAGTAGAATTGAAACAGAGTCTTCTCCAAGGCTACCTTTTATCGAAAGTTGTAATCCTAATAATAAAATAAAATCTTATAAGAAAGCCAAAGAGGCAAAAGCACATGGCATTTATGGTTTATATAAATATTATTGTTATATTTTAAAAGTTTATCCTAGACATTATCCTAGAAAAATTTTGTCGCCAGCTCTTCGTGTTGAATTGAATAAAATGAATGAAATATCTAAACAAACAAGATTATTGGTTACCAATAAAATAGAAACAACTGAACAACTTTTATTTTATAAGGAAAATTTATATATAGAAATAGCTGATTTAACAAGTAAAAAAGCCAATTTATGGAAAAAAATTAAAAGAGTCAAAAGTGAGGAAGAGAAAACATCCATACGTTATGAAATTGATGAGATAACCAAAAAATTAAATTCTCAAAATGAAAAATTTAAGTTGTGTGAGGAAATAGAAAAAAGACTAGATACTGTAAAAGAAAATATAAAAGACTTTGATGAAGAAAAAGAGAAAGATAAAGGAGATAAAAAACAAAAATGACAATTAAAATATGGTATAATAGAAAACAATTTAAAGGAGAAAAATATGTTTGAAAGTTATTTTACTAACCCCAAAAAAGAAAATCGTCTAAGCAAAGAAAATTTAGAAACATTATATTCCAATATTGATGAATACTTTAGTAATTGTAAAAAATATGATTTGCAAGTACGAGAAGGTCAAGTTAATATGGCATTAAGTGTATTTGATGCTATTGAGTCAGGAGATAATTTAGTTATTGAGGCAGGAGTAGGAATTGGAAAATCTTATGCTTATTTGATCCCACTTTTATACTATTTTTCTTTAACAAATAGATCTTTTATAATTTCTACATCAACAATTGCACTTCAAGAACAATTAGAAAAAGATATAGCCAAGTTATCTCAACAATTAGATATAAATTTAGATGTGGTAATAGCAAAGGGAATGTCAAATTTTATTTGTCTTAATAGATTAGAAAAGTTTTTAAATAATCCTATAAATAAAAGCAAGTATTTAAAAGAATTTGATTCAGAAAAACAAGATAGAAAAGATTACCCTAAAATTAAAGATAATATTTGGAAAGAAATTAATGTTGAACAGTGTCAATATTTAAAGTGCAAAAATTGCGATAACTGTGAATTTTATAAAAGAAGAATTTTGATGAAAAATGTTAATGGTGCAATTATTTGTAACCATGATTTATTAATAGAAGACTTATCAAGGAGTTCAGGACTTTATGGCAGAAATCTATTTAAAAATGTTGCCTTTATTGTTTGTGATGAAGCACATAATCTTGAAAATAAAATTCGTAGTGCTAAAACAAAAGAAATTAAAATTAATTCAGTAAAAGAACCGTTGAAAATTGCTATAAGTATATTAGAAAAGAAAAATATTTATGATTACAATTATGGAGACATTATTTCAACATTAGAAAATTTATTAGAGACTATTAATCATAATGTTTTAATTAAAATAAAAGAATTAAAAGATAATGGAATTGAAATTGAAGATTGTAATGGTTTAGAATTTCATTTTGATGAAAATGTTATAAATTTATCTACAAAAATTGCAACCATAATAAATGAGATAAATAGTTCAGTTCAGATATTTTCAAATAAAGATACGGAAGACTTAGAAGAACAATTATACGAATATAGCCAAATGTTTCAAATTTTAGCATTAGGGGAAAATGGAAATTATTTATTTTGGATTGAAAGAGTTAAAAAAAGAAATAGAATTTTTTATGCACCAAAAAATATTGATGAAATTGCTTATCGTTTGTTTTTTTATAAAGATGAATTAATGCAATTTGTAAATGCACCCAATAAAACCTTTATTTTTACCTCAGCGACTTTAAGTGTAGGCAAAGAAGATTTTAGTTATTTTTTAAATAATATTGGAGCAAATAAATTAAAAAAAGGACTCACAATAGAAAATTCTTACGAGTCACCTTATGATTATAATCAAAATGCTTTATTATATAGTTGCAGTAATTTAGTTAATCCAAAACATAAAAATAAATATTTGGAACAATTAGTTGAAAAAATTAAAGAATTAATTATTCTTACTCATGGAAAAACATTAGTTTTATTTACTTCAAAAAATGATATGAAATACGTATATGAAAAAATAGGAAATAAAATTGACGATATTAATATTTATATTCAAAATGATGGTTCTTCTCAAGATACAGTAAAAGATAAGTTTAAAAATGAGATTAGCTCGGTTTTATTTAGTACTGGAATATTTTGGGAGGGAATTGATATAAAAGGAAAATCATTATCTAACTTAATTATTGCAAGATTACCTTTTCCTGTTGTTGATCCAATTATGGAATACAAAAAAAGTTTATATGGAAATAAGGGATTTGAAAAAGTTTACATTCCAGAAATGCTTATTAAATTAAAACAGGGGGTAGGAAGGCTAATAAGAAGTGAAACCGATAAAGGCATAGTTTGCATACTAGACTCTAGGTTGCCAAAGTACGAAAGTATCGTCAGAAGAACTTTACCCATAAAAAAAATTACAAATTCTATAGAAGAAGTAAAACAATTTATTCATAACAATAAAATTGATGAATGATAAAATCTTTTGTCTTTAAATTTCAAAAAAGTTTTCTTTTAATTAAAATCAGAAAAACGAACAACAGTTCATGATTATAGAGATAGGAGATCACATAATTAAAAAAATTTTAAAGCATATATTAATCAAGTAATTTATGTTTCTACGAATTTCTCGTTGAAGCATTTTTTTTTGTCAAAAATTAAAGGAGGTGGTACAAATGTAATATTAAAATTTTGAGTTCGTTTTGATAAAAAAAGAAAGGAGGGATAGAATGAACTCTAGTGAAGCAGCAGAATCGATTGTAAAAATGTCGCTCGAGGGTTTCGAGGTTGCAGCAAAAATTACAGGAATAGGTGCAGAGAAAATAGCAGTTTTACTTTATACAATCGCCAAAGATAAACAAATGACAAAAGGAAAAACTAAATTAAACAATATGTTAAAATCTGGTAGTCCATTGCAAATATTTTCTTTAAAAGAAAATGAGTTAGAAAAATTTCACGAAGAATCAAAAAAGTATGGAGTACTTTATAGTGCTTTAATAGATAAAAAACACCCAGATTATGATGGAATGGTTGATATTATGGTTAGGGCAGAAGATGCACCTAAAGTAAATCGTATTGTAGACAGATTTAAATTATCGACAGTTGATATGGCGTCTATAAAAAGTGAAATTGAACAAGAAAAAATTGAAGAAATGATTAAAGATGCTAAGGAAAGAGGAGTAGAAGTCAAGTCTGATGAAGAAAAACTTGTTGATGACATAATGTCAAAACCTATTAAAAAGGAGGAAAATGAGATGCCAAACCCCAATTTAACCACGACAGAAAAAAGCCCTCTGTCAGAGACTTCATCAAAGAACAAAAAAAACTCAGGGGTGGCTACTAATCAAAAAAAGCCTTCTGTTCGTGAAGATTTAAAAAAAATAAAAGAGGAACAAAAGAAAAATGGTAAGTCCAGAGCAGTTCGAGAGAAAAAGAACAATAAAAAAACAGAGAGTAAAATTAAAGAAACCACGAGCAATGCTTCTAAATCGAAAACAATAAAGAAAGGTAAGGAGAGATAGTATGATTGATGAGATTATTTCAAATAATGCTTCTAATAAAAGTTATGATAAAGAAGCCTATAAATTAAAGAAAAAAGAACAAAAAGATAAAGCATACAAAATAATAGATGAGGCTTTAGAAGAATTAAAAAACAATCCATCTTTTTTCAAAAAGTATATGGATGTGCAAAGTCGATTTGATATGTATACTCCTAGAAATGCTTTATTAATCACAAAACAAATGCCAGAAGCCAAACAACTAAAAACTAGAAATGATTGGAGAGAATTAAAAGTTTCTTTTAAAACTTTAAAACCAAAAACCATGATTATAATTGAACCAGGAGAAACTTATATTAATAAAAATGGGGAAGAAATTACACCCATTAATGCGAAAGAAGTAATCGATATTTCTGAAACAAATAGTAAACCTAATATAAAAAGTTATGATAAAAAATTTATTTTACAAGCATTATTACATGAATGTCCTGTTACAATAAAAGCAGTAGATAGTTTAGAAAATAATAAAGTATGTGAATGGAATAAAGAAGATAATGTTCTCTATATTTGTAGAAATGATGATGCAGATTTGATTATTAAATCAGTAGCTACTGAACTTGCGAAAGTAGGATTTGTGGAGAATAATCATGATATTGATATTGATATTGATAATGAAAAGGCTGATTGTGTAAGTTATATGATTTGTAAAAAGTATGGAATTGATGCTTCAATAAATAGCATTGATAACCTTTGTTCAAAATATTCTAATATGGAAAATCCAGATATTGCGAATGATTTAACTTCTATGAAGGAAGTATTACTAGATATTAATAACCGAATGAGCAATTATTTAGACGAGAAAAGAAGAGAAGTAACAAACAAAGAACAAGAGAGATAAAGCATGAAAGATAAAATAAAGTTAGAATTGTGTGATACTGAAAGGAAATTAATTCTTTCATCTCTCACAATGTTTAAAAATTATCTATTTGCTCAAGATAGGTCAACCGATTCTATTGATGAAATTATTCTTAAAATAAGTGATAAAAGCAAAATAGAATTAGATACTTTTGATACAGGTATAGTTATTAATGCTTTAAATGCTATGCGTTACAAATTAAAAAGCGAAAATCAGCCTAGAACTGATGTCAATGATATTTTATTGAAAATGATTGATGAAACTGGTAAAAAAAAACTAATTTTAAGGAAAACTGGGAGAGGTAATGAGAGAAGATTTTAAAAAACAAAAGATTATATTAAGTTTAGTAGGAATTATACCTGTTGTATGGTTTGCACTTCTAGTCGCTCCTTATGTAGATACAGGAATAACTAATTTGTTAAAAAATGTAACTAAAGCATTAGATAGTCCCTTTAAAATTGAATTTTGTAAGAATAGCATTAAAACTGTTCTTTTTTTGTTGCTTACTTATGGAATAGGTATAGGCATTTATTTTTCTTCTAGAAAGAATTATAGAAGAAATGAAGAATATGGAAGTGCAAAATGGGGAAGTGCAAAAAGCATTAGTAAAAAGTATGAAGAGCCTAAAAGTAATAACAATAAAATTTTAACACAGAATTTTTGTATAGGCTTAGACGGAAGAAAACATAGAAGAAATTTAAATCTACTCATTTGTGGAGGTAGTGGAGCAGGCAAAACTAGATTTTTTGCAAAACCAAATATAATGCAATGTAATTGTTCCTTTGTCATCCTTGATCCAAAAGGAGAAATTGTTCGAGATACAGGAGTGTTGTTAGAAAAAAAGGGCTATACAGTTAAAGTATTAGATTTAATTAATATGCACAAATCACATTGTTATAACCCTTTTGTTTACTTAAAGAATGATAATGATGTACAAAAATTAGTTACTAATCTATTTAAATCGACAACTCCAAAAGGAAGCCAATCGAATGATCCATTTTGGGACACCGCAGCCTCTATGCTTTTACTTGCTCTAATTTTTTATCTTTTCTATGAAGCACCTGAAGAAGAACAAAATTTTACTATGGTAATGGAAATGTTAAGAGCGGGAGATGTTAAAGAGGACGATGATATGTATATGAGTCCTCTTGATGTCTTATTCGAAAAATTAGAAAAAAGAAATCCAGAACATATTGCACTTAAATATTATAGAGATTATCATAGTGGCTCGGCTAAAACTTTAAAATCAATTCAAATCACACTTGCTTCTCGATTAGAAAAATTTAATTTAGAAAGTTTATCTATGTTAACTATGACAGACGAGTTACAATTGGAAACACTTGGCGAAAAGAAAACCGCTTTATTTGCACTTATTCCAGACAATGATACATCATTCAATTTTATAGTTAGTATTTTATATACACAATTATTTCAGCAACTTTTTTATATTGCAGATCATAAATACGGAGGAAGATTGCCTGTACATGTTCATTTTGTTATGGATGAATTTGCAAATGTTAGTTTACCAGATGATTTCGATAAAATTTTGTCAGTTATGCGAAGTAGAGAGGTATCAGTATCAATCATTTTACAAAATCTTGCACAATTAAAAGCATTGTTTGAAAAACAGTGGGAGAGCATCGTAGGAAATTGTGATTCATTTCTTTATCTTGGTGGAAATGAACAGTCCACACATAAGTATGTCAGTGAACTTATGGGAAAAGAAAATTTGGATTTAAACACGTATGGAAAAAGTCATGGAAGAAATGGAAACTATTCCACAAATTATCAGCAGACAGGAAGAGATTTGTTAACACCAGACGAAGTTAGAATGTTAGATAACAAATATGCTATTTTATTTGTTCGAGGAGAAAGACCTATTAAAGATTTAAAATATAATATTTTGAAACATCCTAATGTGGCATTTACTACTGATGGAAAAGCAAAACCTTATGAACATGGTAGAACCGATAATGCCATTGCAACTGTTAATATTGATTTTGATATTCATGATTATGAATTTAAAAATATGGAAAATATAGAAGAATTTTTGGAAATTATATCTAGTGAAGATATGGACGAATATTTAAAAGAAAGGAATGATAAAGGTGAAAAAAAGAATTAAAAAAGAAGAAATTGAAAAAAAATCAAAAAAAAGTTTTAAGATTTATTTGTTTATTTTAATAAGTTTAGGATTAATGTTTATTTTAATTCCTAATGTTTTTGCAGCAGAAGACGATCCGATTAGTGTTGTTAATAACTTGTCAGATTTTATATTTCAGTTAACCAAAGTTATTGGCGGAATTATTGTAGGCTATGCAATAGTCCAAATTGGTTTATCGTTTACAAGTCATGATGCTTCACAAAGAGCCAATGGCTTTTTATTTTTTGCAGGCGGAGTAATCATTATGTGTTCTAAAACAATTTTAAATATAATTTCCGGCTAATCTAATTTCATAAAAAAGGTAGATAAAATTTTACCTTTCGTCACTATTTATAGGAGGTGTAACAATTGTTAATACTAAATGAAAGTTGGATTGTGCAAAATTTAGAAAATGCTTTAAATACTTGGAATAGTAAATTAGGAGAAATATGGTCTTTAATTACTCAATCTCCAGAAACTTTTAAAGGTGGAACTATATGGCAAGTAATATTAAAAATTAATGGTGCAGTACAAGCTATAGGACTTGCATTACTAGTTTTATTTTTTGTTGTAGGCATTATAAAAACATGTGGTTCTTTTACAGAAGTTAAAAAACCAGAACATATTTTAAAATTATTTGTAAGATTTGCCATTGCAAAAGGAATAGTAACTTATGGTCTTGAATTAATGTTATCTATATTTAAAATAGTTCAGGGTTTATTATCAACAATAATGACTACCTCAAAAATTGGAAATGTCACTAATACTGTATTGCCACAACAAATAATAGAAGCAATAGAAGATTGCGGTTTTTTTGAAAGTATCCCACTTTGGGCAGTCACTTTAATAGGAGGACTATTTATTACCGTTTTATCTTTTATCATGATTTTAACTGTGTATGGAAGATTTTTTAAATTGTATTTATATACCGCTATTGCACCTATACCACTTTCAACTGTGGCAGGAGAACCAACACAAAATGTTGCAAAAAGTTTTCTTAAATCTTTTACAGCGGTTTGTTTAGAGGGAGCAATTATAGTTTTGTCTTGTATTATATTTTCTTTGTTTGCTTCATCTCCACCAATTGTAGATGTAAATGCGGCGGCAGTCACTCAAGTATGGAAATATATCGGAGAACTAATATTTAATATGCTCGTTTTAGTGGGTACAGTAAAAATGTCCGATAGAGTCGTTCGAGAAATGATGGGATTATAAGGCGATATTTTTGTACGAAAATATAAAAAAAATAAAAGAAGAAATTGAAAAAAAATTAATGAAAAATCCAGAACATCAAAATAAACAAATTGACTATATATTAGTTGATCCTGAAAGTAAAGAAACTTATACATTGGCAAGTGATGAAAATGAGACGATAGAATTCACACCTTTTACTCAAAATAATAATAAAGGTTATTCAAATGTTCCTGAATGGGAATTTAATTTTGATTATTATATTTATAATTATTTAGAAGAAGGTAAACAAATTGCTTATATGACAGATAATGTTCATTATAATATATGGAACTCTATTAACGAATTATATCCTACGGATATTGATTACAAAGATGGAGTTCAAAATTATTTGCAATATTGTGCAGAAAATGGAATTACAAAAGAATATTTAGATAATAAAACAGGTTTTGATACTCCAAATATTATGAAATATTTTGAGGGATTAGCAAAAAATGAAAAAATTGAATATAGAGGCTATATTATTGAAGTAGAGGATTTGAACAATGATAAACCTCAAGAAAATTTAGTTTATATTTATGATAATGAGGAAGATTATAGAAACAAGGAAGAACGAGAAACAGTTTCTTTAAAAACAATAGGCTTAAAACAAAATATTAAAAATTATATTGATGAAGTTTATTTTAAAGAACAATTTTTGGAAAGAGAAAAAGCCTATTTTACTTTTGTGCTAGGGTATGACTTATTAAATAATATGCTTTCAAAGTCAGCAACACCAGAAAATGATATAAGTTATGACTTCTGTGATATGATTGCAGGAGAATTCTTAAAAAGTGAAGAATACAAAAATGAAAAGCATTCAGACTTTGAAATGCTAGAGCAATGGTTTGATAAGAACAAAATTGAGATAAAGAAAAAATATAAAGAATTTGTAGAAGTAAAAAGATCTAAAAAAACAAGAGAATTAAATAATGCTATTGTGCTTGATGTAGGTTATAGAAAAAAAGAACCTATTGCATTAGTAGAAAGAAAAAGGAAAAGTCAAATATTTGCAAAGGAATATGTCATTGCCTTTAGTTATAAGATTACTAATAATGAAATTTCTTGGGGTTATGGACATTATTATTACAATAATTTTGAAAAGGCAAAACAAGACTTTGATAAAGTAATCAATGGAGGTAATTTAGCTCATACTTTTGATAAGGACTCAGATAAGAGTGATAAGGAAATATGAGTAGAGAACTTTTTAAAAGTATGACTTATAAAAATGGTAAGATTTATACTAGACAATGTAGTAATAATGTTTTTCCAAAAGATTATTATAGTGAAGAAAATATTGGTTTAACAAAAAAATATAATGAATTAGGGCAAAAAGATTTTGAAAAATGGTTTATCACTAATGGACTAATGACAGGAAATATCAAAGTGTTAAGTGATAGTAATAAGATTTTACAAAGATTAAATTATATTGCTAATTTATTATGGGAAGATACAAATTTTATGCAATTAAAAACCAATGAAAATGAGACTTTTAGGAAATATTTATCAGTCAAGACTGAAAGAGAAAAAGAATTAGCTAATAATGAGTATGAAATTGTAGAAGAAGATATAAAAAAGTATATCTCTTCTTTTTATGATACTCATATGATTAAATTCAAAGAGAAAGAAAGGTAAGAAAATGAATAATATTTTAAACAAATTAAAGAAAAATGATAGAGTTTTAAATCATCTTGCCCTTTGTTTTTTGTACGAGTATGGAAGAATAAATTTACAAGATGAAAATATTTATTCTATAGTTAAAATACGAACAAAAAAAGAAAATGCAAAAAATAATATGATTACAGATGATTATATGTTTTCAGCATTAAATATTGCGAAAGAAATGTGTAGTTTAAGTTTAAACGATTTGTGTAATTTTGTTTATCAAGATGTAAAAGAACAAAAAAAGCAGGAAAGGAATAGGTAATAATGGAAGTTAAAATTAATAGAGAAATAAGAGACTATACGGAGAGTGTGTTTTTTGGACTGTCATTAAGGCAGTTCATTTTTTCTCTCTTAGCGTGTATTGTGGCAGTATTATTATATTTTATTTCCAGTAAGTATCTTAATAAAGAAATAACATCATGGCTTTGTATTTTAGTAGCATTACCTTTTGCAGGTTTAGGTTTTTTTAAATATAATGGAATGCCTTTAGAACAGTTTATTAAAGCCTTTTTAATATCAGAAGTATTAACACCTAGAGAATTAAAATTTGAATCAGAAAATATTTACTATGAAGCAATAAAGTCGAGTTTAGTACAAAAAGAAAAGGAGGAAGTGAATAGAAAATGATAAAAGCACTTAATAATATACAAAAGCAAGAAAAGGAAGATTTTAGTATTCCTAAAAATATTCAAAAAGTAATACCTATTCAAAAATTATGGACGAATGGTATTTTTTTAGTTGGTAAAAATAAATATTCATTAACTTATAAATTTAGTGATATTAATTATGCTGTAGCTTCAAAAGAAGATAAGGAAGCAATGTTCTTAGATTACTCAGAGTTGTTAAATTCCTTTGATAGTGGAGCAACAACAAAAATTACGGTTGCTTTAAGAAGAATAAATAAAAAAGATTTTGAAAAAGAAATATTATTACCTTTTAAAAATGATGGCTTAGATATTTATAGACAAGAATATAATCAAATGTTACTTGATAAAGCAATAGGTAGCAATGGTATGGTAAGAGAAATATATCTTACTGTTTCAGTAGTTAAGAAAAATTATGAAGAAGCCAAGAATTATTTTAGAAGAATAGGAAATGATATTGTATCGCATTTGGCCAAACTAGGCAGCAAATGCATCGAGTTAGATGCTATAGAAAAATTAAGAATACTTCATGATTTTTATAGAATTGGCGAAGAAGTAAATTACAACCTAAATATACAAGATATGATGAAAAAAGGACATAACTTTAAAGATTATATTTGTCCTGACGGTTTCTCGTTTAAAAATGACTATTTTGAAATGGGAAACAAGTTTGGTAGAGTTTTCTTTCTAAAAGATTATGCAAGTTATATCAAAGATAGTTTTATAGCAGAATTGACTGATATGAGTAATAATATGATGATGAGTATTGATGTTATTCCTATTCCAACTGATGAAGCAGTAAGAGAAGTAGAAAATAGATTATTAGGTGTAGAAACAAATATCACTAATTGGCAACGAAAACAAAATGCAAATAATAATTTTAGTGCAGTTATTCCGTACGACATGGAACAACAAAGAAAAGAAAGCAAAGAATTTTTAGATGATTTAACAACGAGGGATCAACGAATGATGTTTGCAAATTTAACTTTAGTCATCATTGCTGATACAAAAGAACAATTAGAAGCAGATACGGAAACAGTTTTAATGACCGGAAGAAAACATTTGTGTCAAATTGTTCCACTTAAATATCAACAAATGAATGGATTAAATACCGCTTTGCCCATTGGAGTTAGAAAGATTAAAAATTTAAGAACATTGACTACTGAAAGTTTAGCCGTATTAAATCCATTTAGAGTACAAGAAATAATAGATAAGGGTGGAATTTATTATGGAGAAAATGCTATAAGTCATAATCTTATTATGGTTAATAAGGCAAATTTATTAAATCAATCTTCCTTTTTACTTGGTGTACCAGGTTCTGGGAAATCATTTAGTGCTAAAGAATTAATTGTCTTTTTAGCCCTATCAACAACGGATGATATTTTGATATGTGATCCTGAAGGAGAATATTCAACTCTTGTTAAAGCAATGGGGGGTGAAGTAATCGGAATATCAGCAAGTAGTAAAGATCATATCAATGCTATGGACATGTTAGAGGGGTATGGCGACGGAGCAAACCCTGTGATTGATAAATCAGAATTTATTTTATCTTTGTTTGAGCAATTAGATAAAAAGGGATTAGGAGCAAAACAAAAGTCAATAATAGATAGATGTGTTGCACTTGTTTATGAAGAAAATACAAATCAAATACCAACCTTAATGACTTTAAGAGAAAAACTATTAGAACAACCAGAAATTGAAGCAAAAGAACTTGCTTTATCTTTAGAATTATTTACCAATGGTTCTTTAAATGTCTTTGCTCATGAAACAAATGTTGATACAAACAGTAGAATTATTTCTTATGATATTTATAAATTAGGAAAACAATTGAAGACTATGGGATTATTAGTTATTACAGATGCTATGATAAACAGAGTATCAGAAAATTATAAGAAAGGTAAAAGAACTCATATCTTTATTGACGAAATTCATGTTTTATTTGAAAATGAGTATTCAGCAACTTTTTTTAATTCAGCATGGCGACAATTTAGAAAGAGAAATGCTTATCCTACCGCAATAACACAGAATGTTGAGTATCTTTTATCTTCGGTCGATGCTTCTACAATGCTATCAAATAGCGAGTTTATTGTTATGCTTAATCAAGCAGCAAGTGATAGAAAAGAACTTGCAAAATTATTAAATATTTCTGATGAACAAATGAGTTATATAACAAACTCAGACGCAGGATGTGGACTTATTAAATATAGTAGTTCTTTAGTACCCTTTATCAATAGATTTCCTAAAAATACAAAATTATATAAACTTATGACTACAAAACCAGGAGAATGAAATGGCAGAAATTAAAAAAAGAAATGTTGTAAAAGGGACGATAAAAACTATTAATAAAAGTTTAGAGGGAACAGAAAAAATACGAGGCAGTGTAATTAATTCTAAAAATAAGAATGAAAGTGCTACTTATTCAGAAGAAAATAATGCAAATGATTATGCTACAAATAGAATTATTAATACTAGTAAAGTTATTGTTAATAATACTGGAAAAATTAAGCAAAAAGGAAATGTAGCAGTTAAAATAACAAAAGAAAATTTTATAAGAGCAAGACAAAAAGTAAAAATGATTAAAACTAAACTAACTGAAAAAAAGAATATTAAGCCTGTAACAAAAGGAATTAAAACAAGTAGTAAATTAGCAAAAAAAGAAGCATCGAAAATTGCTAAAGAAACCGTTAAGACTTCTAAAAGGGTAATGAATTTGGCTAGAAAAACTTATAGAGGAGTAAAGGTAGCAGTAAAAGCAACAATTTCATCCGTAAAAGCAATTATAGTGGGAACAAAAGCATTAATATCTCTTATAATGGCAGGAGGATGGGTTGCACTTGTAGTCATTCTTATTATTTGTTTAGTAGGATTATTATGTAGTTCTGTTTTTGGAATTTTCTTTTCTGGAGAAAAAACGAGTTCTAGTGCTATGACCATGCAAGATGCTATTGCTGAATGCAACCAAGAATTTTCTGATAAATTGGGAGAAATTCAAAATTCTAATCCTCATGATGAATATGTTTTAGATGGTCAAGTTGCTAGTTGGAGAGATATACTAATTATTTATACTATAAAGCAGTCGAATGGCTTTAATGAGCAAGAAGTTGTCACTATGGATGAAAATAAGAAAAAAGTTTTAAAAGAAATTTATTGGGGTATGAATACTATTACTTCAGAAGTTAAAGACGAATTTATAACAGTACAAGGAGTAAATAACGAAGAATTACCTAAAGATGTGCAAAAAAAAGTATTACATATTCAAATTAATTCTAAGTCAGCTGAAGAAATGAAAAATGAGTATAATTTTAATCTTCATCAATTAAAACAATATAATGAATTGTCTAGTAATGAATATGCATCACTATGGAATAGTGTAGTTTATGGAATAGATTCTGGAGAATATATTAATTGGAGACAAAAAAACGCTCCATGGTCAAATATAAGAATAGGAAATACAAGCAATACTATAGGCGATATAGGTTGCTTAGTGACTTCTATTGCTATTCTTATTGAAAAGTCTAGTGTCAATAGAAATAACATAAATCCATTTAATCCAGGTACATTTGTAGAAGCATTAAATCAAAAAAATGGATTTGATGAAAAAGGAAATTTAAGATACGATTCAATTAATAAAGTTATTCCAAATTTTAAATACGTTAATACTATAAATCTTAGAGACAAAACACGAGCAGAAAAATTGTCTCTTATTTCACAATATGTTAGTGAGGGCTATTTTCTAACTGTGGAAGTGAAAGGTGCGACTGAGGGAAGTCAACATTGGGTAGCGATTATTGGTATTAATGGCAATAATATTGTTATGGTTGATCCAGCAACTAATCATACTGATATGTGGAGTGCTTATGAGTTCAGTAAAACTTCACAGTTTAATTATTTTGAAATTGATGAAACTTAATTTTCCTTTTATTTTCTAAAACATTTATTTGGAACTTTATATGTCATTTAATGGTGGTTTTAATAATTTATCGGTAAAATTTTTCTAGTGATTAGTAATATGAAAAAAATATTGAAAAATTTTGGTAAAAACTTGAAAAAATATCGAAAAGAATGTAATTATACACAAGAACAATTTGTTGAACTTGCAAATATGAGTGTTACTCATTTAAGTTTATTAGAAAGTGGGAGATACAATACAACTTTGACTAATGTTGAAAAATTTGCTAATATTTTAAATATTGATTATTTACAACTTTTAGAAGATTGTAAAGACAACGAAAAAGTATATAATTAATTATAGGGTGAAGAGGTATGATTGATTCTAAAAAGATAGGAAAGTTGATTGCTCATGAGCGTGAAAAAAGTGGTTTAACTCAAGAGCAATTAGCAAGTAAATTATATGTTACTAGACAAGCAATAAGTAGATGGGAGCGTGGAGTGGGCATCCCAGATTATGAATTGTTATCAAAGTTATGTGAAGTTTTTAAGATTACTCCTAATGAAATAATGGCTGGTGAAAGAAAAAAAGAAAAAAATAGCAAATATGTAGACAATATTTTAATAGATATTTTGAAAGATAATACTAAAAAGATTAAAAGAATTATAATATTTTCTAGTCTCATTATTTTTTCTTTAATAATTTCATTTTTAATTTATTATTTTATTTCAACATATAACCAATTTAGAATTTATAAAATAAGTGGGAATAATGAGAATTTTGAAATGTTAGAAACATTGGCAGTATTTTCTAACGAAAACGCTTATATAAAATTTGGAGGAGTAAAATCTTTAAATTATGAAATAGAAAATATTGAATATTACTATATAAAAGAAAATGAAAAAAAGAAAATTTATTCTTCTGAAAAAGGAGAGGCATTATTAATTCAAAATAAAGGTTATAATGAATATTTTGATTTTAAAGACATTAATTTAATAATTAAAAATATGATGTTAGAAATTTCTTATAAAGAAAATGGTTCTTTAAAAACTTCTACAATTGATTTAAAATGTGAAAGAGTATATGCAAATAGCAAACTATTATTTAATGAAGAAGATAAAATATCAAATAACAATTCTAACAAAAATGGCATTGCGGAAGATGATCCTTTATCTAAAATAAAGAAAAATTTTACCCTTAATGAAAATAATGAATATGTATTAAATTATACAGATAAAAATAACAAAAAGGTAAATATTGTTTATAATCAAGAATTAAATTCTTTTATAGTTTCTGAACAAAATAAAAATAGTATTGAAGAATTTTATTATTGGGGAGAAGAGAATTACGAATATCATTTTAATAATAAATCAAATGAATTAGCCGAGTCTTTATATACCAACGGAAATATTGTATGTAATAGTGGTGATTGTAAAAATCATAAAAATAAATATGATTATTATAAAAAAAATTATGTGGATGTTTATTTAAAATAGAAAATCAGAGATGATTTTTTTTAAATGGGAGTTAAAGAAATGAATCGTTGCTTGAACATTTTCTTCAAAATTGTTATGTTGTTTTCAGAAAGGAGGATTTCATGAAAACTAAATTAAAATATTTTGGACTTTTGATTGGTTTGCTGTTAATAACTGTTAATGTGAGTGCAAAAGAAAAGCCATATTATACTAATCACAATGGTGTTGAAATGAATGAAACAGAATATAAAAATGTTCTTAAAATTAATGGTTTGGAAGCATTAGATAATTTAACTCAAGATATGTTTGATGAATATTTAGATTTTTATTCTTCTCCCAATTTAAAAATAGAGACTATTAGTAATGATAATTTTTACGATTTAATACCTTATTCACAAACTCATGATACGAATTATAAAAAGTTAAAAATATCAACAATTACTTCTCAGACATCCTCAAAAATGATAGTAGTTAGATTAGAATGGAAAGCAATTCCAAATGTTAAAAGTTATGATGTTATGGGTGTGAGGCTTTATAATACTTCATTTCAAAGTTCTATTAGTAATTTAATGTTATTTGATGGTGTTAATAAAACAATAGATGGTTCAAAACAATTTTCAAATGGATATGGTGCTTCTATTAAAATACCTGATAATTGCTCTACAATTTTACTTCAACAATCATTTAAAGTAGCTCCAGGTGGAAGAGTATATGCAAGTTATCAACATGCTATTAGAAATATTTCTTTAGCAGATAGTACTAATTTTAGTATTTCTGATAATGGACTTGGTAGCGTATTTGCATTTGGAAATAATAATTTATTTGATAAGATGGCTGGTGTAGATATAACTATTTAATCCTTAAATAAGGAGGCAGTATATGGTTAAAAACAGTTTTGGAGATTATATTTTCCAATTAAGAAAAAACGAACATTTAACTCAAGAAAAATTAGGAGAGTTATTAGAAATAAATGGTAAATCCGTATCAAAGTGGGAAAGGGGTATTACAAACCCAAGTATCAATACTCTCGTGAACATAAGCAAAATATTTAATGTTCGTCTAGAAGTTTTATTATCTCTTATATATTTAAATAATTAAAAAAGGATATTATGAAATGTTCTTTTTTTTCGCCTAACAAGTAGTGTAGTAAATTATTAAAATTTGTTAAGATTTTTTTAGTGAAATAAATAATTTATTTAATTTTTAAGAAATTAAGACAAAAAATTTTAAATTTAATTTTTAGAAGTAGTCATTTTTAAATTTTATTTCACAGAAATTTGCTATTAAATAGAGAGGTGATTAAAATGGTAGATAAAAATACTAGAGATGGAGATCCCTATGTATTAAATACCCAAAAATGGTTAAATGATACATTTGGTGGTAAAAATGGTTACAATAATGTAACGGAAAATGGTAAAACTGGTTGGGATACTATTTATGCACTTACTAGAGCATTTCAAATATGTTTAGGTTTATCATCTCCAGCTAATAATTTTGGTCCTGGAACTGAAACCGCTTTTAAAAATAATTTTCCCAATGGAATATTAGAACAACCAGATCAAAATACAATTCCTCAACATGGTTTAAATAATCAACTTAATGATCAAACAATGCATAATATTTATGGAATAATTCAGGGTGCTTTAAATTGTAAAGGGTATAGTTATGGTTCAAGTTCAATTACTTGTAATTTTTTAACTAATACTGGAAAGGCAATAAAAAGATTAAAAGAAGATGCTGGTGTTTTAGCAGAAACATCAACAGTAACATTAAATATTATGAAAGCATTACTATCAATGGATTATTTTACTTCTTATAATACATCAGAAAGAACGCAAAATATAATATTAATGCAAAGATATTTAAATGGAAATTATGAAAATTATATAGGAATACGTCCTTGTGACGGAGTTTATGGTAGAAGAACAAGTCAAGGTTTAATTTATGCTATACAAGCCGAAGAAGGTATGCCAGTGGGAACCGCTAATGGCAATTGCGGTCCAGCTACTCAGAAATCTTTACCAAATATTCCATATAATGGCGGTTATCAGATGAATGGTCAAACGTATGGACTAAGTTATAAAGGAGTTAAATATTCAGATTCAAATATAACAATGTTTAAAAGATTAGCCAAAATAGCCTTATATTTTAATGGGTATGGTTCAGGACAAATAGTTGGAGATTTAGAAGCAAATGTTATTAAAGAATTTCAAAAAATGTATGCTTTATCAGAAACAGGAACAATTGATTTTAATACATGGCTTTCTTTATTAATCAGTTGTGGAAATAAAGATAGAAAAGCAGTTGCATGCGATTGTATAACAAAAATAACTGGAAATAACGTTGATGTATTAAAAAATAATGGTTATTTATATATTGGTAGATACTTATCAAATGTTGAAGGAAGTAGTTTAGATAAAGAAATGAGTTTGGTAGAGATTAAAACTATTTTCTCTAATGGAATAAGATTATTTCCTATATTTCAAAAGGGAGCAAATGCTTTAAATTATTTTAATAATTTAAATGCAGTAAATGATGCGATTAATGCAGTAAATGATGCTAATAAATTCTATTTACAATTTGGAACAATTATTTATTTTGCAGTTGATTTTGATGCTACTGATGCACAAATTACAAGTAATATAATACCTTATTTTAAAACTTTATATAGTACTTTTATGTCTAAATGTGGTGGTAAGTATCGCTTAGGAATATACGGAAGTAGAAATGTATGTACTAGGGTTTGTAATGCAGGATATGCTTGTAGTAGTTTTGTAAGTGATATGTCAACAGGCTTTAGTGGAAATTTAGGATTTACAATTCCAAATAATTGGGCTTTTGACCAATTTGCTACAACAACTATATCATCAAATGGAAAATCAATAGAAATAGATAAAGATGGTTTTTCAGGAAGGTATAAAGGCATATCTCAAGAATATTCTACCATTGAAACCTCTGAGTTAAATGAATTTAATACTTTGGCAAACTCATTCATATTAATAAATCGTGGAAGTTCATCTATTCCTGTATATGAAGGCAAAAAAGTTACTGATACCGCCGAAGGCTTGCGCTATGTAACCACTGGAAATAAAATTGGCGAAATAAAAGTTAATGATTTTTATATATTTTTCGGTTTAACAGATCCTGATATTTCAGATTATATTCATAAAATTATGTATAATGATGGAGTGGATGTTAAAGTGGGTTACGTTTCGGGCGGTCCAGGTTATGATGATACAAATATAAATAATGCAAATTGGAGTCAAGTTCCAATTGATCAAGACCTTTTTACAAGTGTAAATTATATTCCAAATAATAATAGTTATGAATTTTGTGCATGGTCTACTCCTATTGAATTTACTATAAACAAACCAGTTCCATATTTCAAAGGTGCTGATTATCAAGGAATGCTTAATCCAGGTGACAAAATAAAAATAAATGCAGGTAATAAGAAAAAACCAGGTGCTTCAAGACCGTGGACTATGTTTGTAGATCAGATAAAATGGAATGGTCAAGAAACATTTGAGAATTTTAATTGTTTTGTTAGTGTTGGTTTAGAATATGCTAGTTCTGGTGCAGATAGGGCTTGGTATTAAAAATCTTTATAAATAGACCTTTTAATGATACAATTTATTTGGGTGAATTTAAATGAAATTTAAAGTTTTAGTTATAGTCTTGGCTTGTGTAGTGTTATGTGGATGTAAAAAGGAAGATAAATACAAAGATTATAAGCACTATGACTTAATAGAAAAAAATCATATTTCTTTTAATTACATGGATGATAATAGACGTATACACGAATATCAAGTGGCTTCATTAGATGACGAATTTGAACCCACAAATGGTTTATTTTACAAAATTACAGATAATGATTATATATTATTAGATACTGAATATCCGCATGCAAATGAACTTCCCAAAGAGGGAAATAAAGCTTGTAGAAATATTTTTTATGATAGAAAGTATTATATTTTAAGTGATTATGGATTTCGTTTAACTGAATATAATTTAAACGGAGAAAAATTTGAAAAGAAAGAAAATTATTTAAATATTGATTCATTATATAGAAAAAATACTGAGTATAAAGATATTTCATATTCTTGTATTGAAAAAATTGAAAATAATATAATGTATATTAATGACTATCATCAAACAACAATCGATGGAGAACATGAAAATTTTTCAAGTATAAAGTGTTCTTTAGATGATTATAAATGTGAAATAAATAAAGATTAATGCATTTATTTTATGAAAAGTAATTAATTAAAACTTTTATGCATAAAATACTAATTTTAAAACTATAGTAGATATTTGAAAATTTACTATAGTTTTTTTTTAGGGAAATATCGCCTAATAAGTAGTGTAATTTTAAAAAAATTATTATTAAAATTATTTTAATAAAGTTAATTATTATATTTATGTTGCTTGTGAATTTTTTCTGTAGTATGGACTTTATTAATGAATGGATGTGATAATAGAAAAGAATTTAATAAATTTTATAAAATTAAAACAAAAGAAAGAGTTTTAGAAAATGAAAAAAAGATTATTATTAGCAATATTAGTTAGCATGATAATTCCAGGCATTGTAAATGCGGAAACAATTACACCAACATCTCCTAATGGATACCATATTACTTGGAACGTTGAGAATATTCATTATTATGTTGACCAGTCAGCTCCAGGGTATTCAGGTTTAATTGCTGGAGCCGCAAGAAACTGGGTAAAAACAGGTTATGGAAGAAATAAATTATATCCTTTTACAGCTGTTGCTGATAAAAAATGGAGTGCAGTAGATATTTATGCTGTAGATGAAGGCGACAATGGAGGATTAGCTTATACTTCAACTTTTAAAAGAATTAATGGTGGAGATCCAATAATTGTTCCTTGGATTTCAATAAATAGATTAGATTCGGCAGTGCCAACAGAAAATTGGCTATTTGCAGAAATTCGAATTAATAATCCAGTATTTGCTCAGTTTAATTTTACTGAACAGCAAGGAACGATAGCACATGAAATGGGACATGCTTTTGGATTAGGACATAATAATGAAAATCCAAATAGTATTATGTGTCAAACTGGTTACTATAGGACGGCACAAACTGTTCAACAAGCAGATAACGATGCATTTAATAGGTTATATAAATAGTAAGGAGATATTTAATGAAAAAAGCAATTATATTTATTTTTGCCATTACTTTAATAGGTGTTGGTATTATAACAATTCATAGCCAAAAAGAGTTTAACGATAATTTAAATTCAAATGAGATAGGAGAAAAGCATCAAGATGAAATTTATATGGAAGTTAATATTATGGCTGATTATGCTGTAATTGATCCTAAAGATCTTTACAATTACTCTGATATAGTAGTGTTAGCAAATTATGAAAAAGATAAAGCAACTAAAATTTCTTCTAGTGGTCAAGCATTTACTACAAGTGATTTTAAAATCACGAAAGTTTTAAAAAATAAAAAAGATATTTATTTGAATGAAACATTAAGTGCTCGTTACATTGGTGGAGTTGTCTCACTGAAAGATGTGTCTAATTCTAATAGTGAAAGTTTAAAAAAGAAAGTAAATTTGGAAGGATTGACTGAGGAAGAATTAGAAAGAAAAAAAATAAAATTTAGTTTAGAAGATATAGGAGATAAATCTTTGAAAGAAAATAAAGAAAGAATCTTATTCCTAAATTATGATGAAAAAACTGGCGAGTTTATTGTTGTAGCTGATAATTATGGCATGATAAGCCAAAAAGATGGTACAATTTTCGATGTTAAAACTAAAAGTTATAAAAGTTTTTCCTTTTTAAAGTAATCTGAATTTTTTGAGGAATGAGTTTTCGTTCCTTTTTTATTTCGAGGAGGTATATAATGAGGCAAAATGCAAATATAAATTTAATTAAAATTATAGCATGTTTTTTAGTTCTTCTTAATCACACTTGTTTTTATTTAGCAGAGAATAATTATTTTAATTATTTTTATAAAGCAGAATACGTCTTATGTCGAATCGCCGTTCCATTATTTATTATGAGTACAGGCTTTCTTATAGGAAGAAAAAAAGTAGATTTTAAATATAGTATGAAAAAAATTTGGAGAGTGTTTCTACCTTTAATTTTGATAACATTCTTTATTACTTTTTTAAGAGATAAAGCCATCCATATTTCTTTTTTTTCTTCATTACTCTATGATCCGATTGTAGAGCCATATTGGTATTTATATATGTTGATAGGATTATATTTATTTGTGCCGTTCTTAAATAAAATGGCTAAAAATTTAAAAAATTTAGATATTATTATTTTAATTAGTTTAACTCTTATAATTCCAGCTTTAATGAATAGTTTGAGAATTAATATTTCTATTTATTTTTACGAAACTTTTTTCTCCTATATTATAGGGTATTATTTTTTAGGAATCCTATTGCAAAGAACTCAAACTCAAAATTACTTTTTACCATCTATTTTTTTATTTATTTTGAGCTATGGAATAGGGATGTTATTTTTCAATAAAAATAATTTAAGTTTATTTTATATTGA
>CAJTUR010000002.1 GCA_910579535.1 uncultured Bacilli bacterium | reverse complement strand
AATTACTGAGTGATTCCGATTAAAACCCCGTTGCTTGCGGCGGGTTGTAGTTTATAAGGATTAATTCGTGATACAATAAAAGATAAGTGGTGAGAATATGTCAAAAGAAAAATTAAAAATAGAAACTCTCTTTATTATGATTTCGATCTTTTTTGGAATACTATTTGTTTTAATTATTCCACCTTTACAATCACCAGATGAAGATTCACATTTTTTAAAATCCTATTTAATGAGTCAAGGAACTTTTTTACCCGAAAAAGTAAATGATAATGTAGGTTTTTATTTACCTGAAAAATTAGATAACTATATTCGCGATAAACAATCTTATATGGGTAATATTGAAAAAAAATATACTTATAGCGAAATTTATTTTGAACAATTATTACCTTTTTCTTATGATTCTGTAATCTTTAAAGATATTTCAACATCAAAAATAACACCTATTGCCCATATTATACCAGCAATAGGAATACGTATTGCATTAATTAATCAATCTTTTGATAGTCAAGGAATAGTTGGACCAGCCGTTCTATTACAATTTGCTCGAGCATTTAGTTTGATAATTTACACCATTATAGGTTATTTTGCTATTAAAATAACACCAAAATTTAAAAAAACATTTTTTACTATCTTACTTTTGCCAAGTGTATTATTTTTAAGAAGTACAGTCACCTATGATTCTTTATTGGTTGTAATAACAGCATTATCCTTAGCCAAAATGCTAAAAATATATGAAGAAAGTAATTATAAATTCAAAAAATGGGATTATATTTTATTTATTAGTTGTGGCTTTATTCTTTTAAACATTAAAACTGTTTATTCTATTGTTTTCTTGTTAATGTTCTCTATACCTAAAGAACGTTTTGGTTCATTAAAAGGAAAAATTAAGTCTTTTAGCATAATGATTATGACGGTTTTGATACTTACGATTTTAATGAAATTATTATATATAGGATTAAATTCTCCAACAAGTGAGATCGTAATGGCTCAAATCAAATTTGTAACTCAAAATCCTTTTTTAACATTTAAGATTTTAAATAAAAATATATTAAATCAAATTCCAAATCAATTCTATTGGATGGTCGGAACAGTGGGGCTATTAGATACTTATTTTCCTGTATTGTTAGTGAATTTAATTTATTTCAATTTATTTATTATTATTGTTACAGAAATTATAGAAGAAAAATGTTGTTTATCTAGTTGGATAAATATTTTATATATTATTCTAATTTATTTATCAATTATTGCAATTTATGCATCTATGTATATTTCTTGGACTCCAGTTATAGTGAATAAAGTCGGTGGATTAGAGATTACAGGAGTACAAGGTAGGTATTTTATACCATATTTATTTATGATACCATTTTGTTTAAGCAATAAATATATAAAAAGTTTTTCTTTAAAATTTGAAAAAAAATTGTTATATGTAAAAAAAGTAGTAAATAAATATTATTGGTTTTTTCCTACTTTAACAATTCTTATAAGCTTGTTTGTGGTAATAGAAAGATATTATATTTAAAAAAGCATTGTATGATAAAAGCTATAAAAAAAATTGATGATTTAGTAAAATATTTAGCAAAAATTAATCTTTAATTTGAACTATAAAAAAGGCTATAACAGCTTTTTTTCTTTATGTTCTCTAAATTAAATGTTATACTAAATATACCGGAGGTATTCATGAAAAATCAAAAAGTAAAAATATTACTCATCATTCCAGCTTATAATGAAGAAGAAAATATATTAAATACATATAAAACAATAGAAGACTATAATAAAAAAAATAAAATCAATTATGATGTAATTGTGATTAATGATGGTTCTTTAGATAACACCAGTCGTATATGTCATGAAAATAACATTTCTGTTATTGATTTAATTAGAAATTTAGGAATAGGAGGAGCCGTTCAAACAGGTTACAAATATGCTTTAGAGCACAACTATGATATAGCTATTCAATTTGATGGAGATGGTCAACACGACGTTAATTACGTAAAAGATATTATTAAACCTATTCTAGAAAAAAAAGCCAACATGGTAATTGGTTCAAGATTTATAGATAATACCAAAAGTGATTTCAAATCGACAAAAGCCAGAAGAATAGGAATAAATATTATTTCTAAAATAATCAAATTAAAAACAAAAATAAAAATATATGATACAACAAGTGGCTTTCGTGCCGGAGATAAAGAAATTATAAAGCAATTTGCTCTGACTTATCCAACAGAATATCCAGAACCCATTTCTACGGTAGAAGTCATAAACCACAATAGAAAAATTAAAGAAGTGCCTGTAAATATGAAAGAAAGGATAGGAGGAAAATCTTCCATTAACTCATGGAAAAAGGCATATTATATGATTAACGTTATCTTATCAATTTTACTAATGAGGAAAGGAAAATAAACATGAGTACACATTTGAAAATATTTTTAATCATTTTCTCTTTATTTTTAATGGGAATTCTATTAACTTTGATAAGTAAAAGAAAATTACCCATTAAATACTCCTTATTTTGGTTTTTCTCTTCCTTACTAATATTTTTAGTTGGACTATTTCCCAATTTTATTGAAATATTTACTTCATTCATTGGTTTTCAAACAACATCAAACTTAGTGATTGGAATAATTTTAGGAATCGTGTTATTCATTACCTTGCTATTAACATTAATTATTTCGGAACAAAAACAGAGAATTAAATTGTTAGTGCAAGAAGTTTCATTATTAAAAGAAAAAATAAATAGAAAAGAATAAAGAAAACATATTAAAAAAATGAAGGAGGGGAATATGGTTAATACAAAAAAGAATTTTATTTGGAATTTATTAGGCACAACAGCGAACGCATTTGTTTCCCTCTTTTTCCTTATAATTGTCAATAGAATCAATGGTACATCGGAAGCGGGTATTTTTTCGTATGCTTTTTCTATTGCTTGTTTATTTTATATTATCGCCTTATATTACAATCGTGTTTATCAAGTTGCCGATACAAAAAATACTTACACAAAAAATCAGTTTATATCGAATAGAATAATGACTTCGTTCATTACTGTCCTAATTAGCGTAATTTTTACATTAGTGAATCGATTTGACTTTTATAAAAGTAGTATAATTATTTTTCTAACTCTATTTAAAATTCTAGAAGCTGTAAGTGATTGTTTTCATGCTTTTTTTCAAAAGAAAGATCAACTCTATTTAGTTGGAGAATATTTAACTATAAAGGCAATCTTAGGAATTTTATTCTTTCTAATATTAGATTATCTTACTAAAAATATTCTTTTCTCTATTTTAGGGTTGATTTTCATAAACATGATTGGTTTATTCATCGAAATAAAAAAATATTTTAAAATATATAAAGAAAAATTCAAATGGCAAACCGATAAAATGTTTTCTTTATTAAAAAGCGTATGGCCTCTATTTTTATTTTCTTTTTTAAATATCTATCTAAATAATTGTCAAAAATACATTTTAGAATATTTTATGAATGAAGAATTTCAAACCATCTTAGGAATTATTATTATGCCCGCAACTATGTTGAGTTTATGTGGTCAATATTTAATTGGTCCCTTATTAAATGAACTGTCTTTAAATTATCAAAAAAAACAATTAACAATTTTTTCAAAAACATTTACAAAAATGAATATAGCTTTTATATTTATGGGAATGTTTATATTTTTAATGGCCTTTATATTCGGTATTCCCGTGTTAAATATCATATATAATATAAACTTGGATTCCTATAAAATCGCTTTTTTAACCATAATTATTGGAGCAATCTTTTATGCTTTAAGCACAATAATCTCAAATGGTTTGGTCATTATGAATAAAAATAAAGAACAATTAGGAATTTTTATAGTAAGTTCCCTAATTTCAACATTAATATCAATAATTTTAATAAAAACGTATTATTTGAACGGAGCTAGTGTCGCCTACTTAATGACTATGATTATTCATTTTATATTAAGTTATTTAGTATTTAAAGTGAATTTAAAAGAAGGAAGTGAAGTAAATGAAAATAGCAATTGATGTAACTTGGTTAAAACCAGGAAAATCTGGTGGAGTAGAATCTATGTTTAGAAATTTATTAGAAGGCCTTGTAAATAATAAAGATGAAAATATCTATTATTTACTATTAGCCCAAGATAATTATCATACTTTTTTAGAATACGAAAAGAATCAAAAAGTTAAATTAATTAAATGCAATACGAAAGCAGAAAATGTAAAAGCCCATATACTATGGCAAAATTTATTTCAATATAGAGTACTAAAAAAATACAACTTAAAAAATTGTTTTTTTCCAGTTTATGAAAGACCTATTTTTAAAAACAAAAAAATAAAAACGATTACCACCATATGTGACATTTTAGCCTTCCATTACCCAAATTATTTTTCAAAATTAGAAAATATGTGGTTTAAATTGGGATGGAAAGCCGCCATCAAACAAAGTGACAAAGTGATTGCCATTACAAATTTTACCAAAAGAGATTTAGAAAAGAATTTCAATGCCAAGAATGTTCAAAGGATTTATGTTCCAGTGGACATTAAAAAAGAAGAATTTATTGACTTCAAAAAATTAGAAAAAAATATGGTATAGAACAAAATAACTATTATTATGCGATTTGCTCTACATATCCCCATAAAAATTTAATGACCTTGTTAAAAATGATGGAGGAAATAAACAAGTACAAAAATATCCCACAAAAACTAATTGTTTCTGGAGTGAAAGGATATCAACAAGACACTTTAATGCAAGAATTAAAAGAGAAAAAATTAAATAAAAAAGTAATATTTACAGGATTTGTCAGTAATGAGGAACGGAATACACTTTTAAAAAACGCCAATATATTTTTATTTCCTAGTATTTTTGAAGGGTTTGGGATGCCACCTATTGAAGCCATGCATTTAGGAAAAAGAGTATTGACGACCAAGTGTGCCTCAATATATGAAGTTACTAAAGGAAAATGTTTTTATGTAGAAGATCCTCACGATATACGAGAGTGGCTTCAAAAAATCGAAGAAATTCAAAAAGAAAAGGAAAAGAAAATAGATTTTAAAGAATATAAAAAAGAAAGAATAACACAAGAATATTTAAAATTGTTTAATCAAGTATTTAAATAATCAGGGAGGATATATGGAAATAAAAAAAAGGGCTTTAATCACTGGAGTTAGTGGCTTTGTAGGCAAATATCTAATTGGAAAATTATATGAAGAAAATTATGAAATTTTTGGTACAACATTATCTGGAGATTTGTATGATGATCCTCGAGTAACCAAATTGCACTTAGATTTAACTGACTATTATTCCACAAATAAAATAATAGGAGAAATAGAACCTGATGAAATTTATCATTTAGCTAGCCAAAGCTCCGTAAAAATATCTTGGGAAAAACCGCAATTTACAACCGAAGTAAATAGCATAGGAACCATTAATTTATTAGAAAGCGTGAAAGAACATTGTCCAAAAACCAAAGTTTTACTCGTTGGTTCTTCAGAAGAATACGGTGAAACTTTTAAAATAAACAAGCAACCTACTGAAGAAGAAAAATGTTTTCCTAATAATATGTATGCCATAACTAAATATACACAAAGTTTAATTGGCAAAATGTATGTAAAAGCCTATCACTTAAATATTATTATGACAAGAAGTTTTAATCATGTAGGACCAGAACAATCACCACAATTTGTCATAAGTGATTTCTGTAAACAAGTGGCAGAAATAGAGCTTTTAGAAAGTAACCCAATTATTTATGTAGGAAATCTTGAGTCTGCTAGAGACTTTTTGGATGTCCGTGATGTAGTAAATGCTTATTATGAATTATTAAAAGAAGGAACAGTAGGAGAAATTTATAATGTAGGAAGTGGAAAGTCTTATAAAATTTCTGAACTTTTAAATAAAATAATTTCTTTCTCAAACCTTGATATCATTGTTAAAATCGATAAAAACAAATTTAGACCTGTTGAAATTGAAGAAACATCCGCTGAAATTAGCAAAATAATTTCTGATACAAAATGGAGGCCTCAATATAATTTAGAAGAGACTATTTTAAATACTTTAAATTTTTGGCGTAAAAAAGTTATAGAAAAACAAATGAAATTAAATCGCAAATTATAGCATTTTATTTAAGAGGTGTAAAAATGAAAATATCTATCATAACCGTCTGTTATAATTCAGAAAAAAATATAAAAGATACTTTAGAATCTGTATTAAAACAAACCTATAAAAATTATGAATACATTTTAGTGGATGGAAAAAGCCAAGATAATACATTAAAAATAATCAAAAAATATGAAAAAAAATTCAAAGGAAAGCTGAAATACATTTCCGAAAATGATAAAGGAATTTATGACGCTATGAACAAAGGAATAAAGTTGTCAACTGGAGATATTGTCGGTTTAATCAATTCTGATGATATTTTGGCGAATTCCTTTGTTTTTGAAAAGATAATAAAGGAATTTGAAAAGAAAAAATGCGCTGGTGTTTACGGAGACTTAGTTTTTATGGATGAATCTTTAAAAAGTCCTGTAAGAAATTTTATAGCCTATCCTTATAAAAAGAACATCACTTGGCATCCGCCTCATCCAACACTTTATTTAAAAAAAGAAGTCTATAATAAAATAGGAAAATTTAATCTAAAATACAAAATTTGCGCCGATTTAGATTTTATGACTCGAATAATAAAGAAGAATTATACTTTTTCCTATATAAGAGAATACCTAGTCATAATGAGAACAGGTGGAGTAAGCACAAATGGACTAAAAGGATATTATAAAAATTTTAAAGAAGCAAATAAAGTTTTAAAAAAGAACCATATTCGTTTTTATTATATTATAAATATATTAAGGATATTAAAAACATTCAAACAAGGATTAAGTGCAAAATTATTTAAAAATAAAATACTAGAAAAATTAAAACAAGAGAGTAAAAGTCAAGTAAAATAAAGTATTTTACAAAATATTTGCATTTTTGCAAAATTTTTTGTAAATAAAATTTGTAAAGATTAGTTAATAAAAGGAGAGTATTTGAAATTTTTTAAAAATCTTTTCTAATATTGACCGAATTTATTTGACAAAGAAGTTATTTCATTATATCATTTACTTAGCATGATAGATATCATGCTAACCTTTCGAAACACTTTTACGATTCTATGTAGAAGTGAATCAACCAAAACCCCCTGAAGAGTCAGCGAAAGCTGGCTCACTTTTTGTTTTTGCTTGAATTTACAGGGGTTTCTAAAATCATTTTTTTATAAATTATTGCTTTCAACTACCAACCAACTACCAAAATCCTAGATTGAAGGTGCAGGATAAGTTAGTTTATTTATGGTATTTACAGCATCATAAAGTTTATCTTTGAACATATGCGTATAAGTATCTAGTGTTTCTTCAATGGAAGCATGACCTAAAAATTGTGATACAACAGCAATGTTTGCATTATTGTTTATGAGTAAGGATGCACAACTATGTCTAAAGTCATGTAACCTTATTCTTTTTATTTTTGCATTTTTTGCTATTTCTATATTCTTGTGTCTCATTTGATAAAAAGTGATAGGAATAAATCCCCCAAATATAAACCAATTATCATTAAAATCAGCAAATTGCTTTTGTTCTTCATATAATTGTTTCAAATCTAAAAAGAGTATTTCAGCAATTGGCAAGATTCTGTTGCTTTTTTCAGTCTTAGGTTTTGTGAGTTCATATATAGTAGATGATTCAGAGCCATTTGTTACCGCTTGTTTTGTAACAGATAATCTCTTATCTATCAAATTAATATCTTTCCATTGTAATCCTCTTGCTTCACCTCTACGAAGTCCACAATAATATAGAGTTTCATACATGCATTTAATTTGTAAATTTGGTGCAGAAGATATAAATTGATTAAACTCTTCTAAAGTGTAAAAATCCATTTCTTTTTTAATATCTGATGCTGAAGTAAAAGGCTCCATTCTGCCATAAAACTTATTCATGTTAAATCCATAAGTTTTAACAGCCCAATTTATAACTATTTTTAAAAACTTTTGAATTTCATTTTTATAACTATTTGAAATATTTGCTTTCATCATTTCAGTTCTCCATTTTTGATAATGAATAGCATCCATGTCTTTTAATTTAACTTTATCAAACATTCCAATATATTTAATTCTATCTCGATAAGTTTTTAAGGTTGAGTATCTTACAATATCTTTTTGAACCTCATAATACTTAGTGTATAATTCTTTGAAGGTCATATTCATATCACCCTCAAATACCTCAGACATTTTTAAATATTCTTTTTCAGCACGTTTTGCTTCTGCTTCTGTTTTATATGCTTTAGAAAACTTCTTGTGTTTTTTGCCATCTAAGCCTGTTTCCCAAACATACCATATATATTTTCGACCATCTTTGGTCCATTTCTTTTCTTCTAATAGTCTAACTGCCATTAATATTCCTCCTTTGCCTAGTTTAGACTATTCACGCACTTCAATTGGTAGTTTACCACAAATAGATAGTATCTCCAATAGAAGTGCTGATAGTTCTATCTTTCAATTTCAAAATCATCTTTATTTTTACTCTTTTTACCATAATAACCATGATTAATAGCATCAGCTATATCTTCATAGTCTTCAAGTTTTTCTTTAGGCTTATCTCGTTTTAAAACTTTATCTATTGCCATACACATTTTATTGAAAAGATTTTTCCACTTATTAACTTCAGTTTCTAACTTTTCTTTGAGACTAGCAATATTACTATTTAATACATCTACTAAACCACTTAATTTACTGATTTCTTCTTTTTGATCTTGGATAGTGGATTTTTGTTCTTTTATAATTTCATTTCTCTTAAGAAGTTCTTTGTTGTTCTTAAAGTTTTTATTTTCTTCAGTTAGTTTATTTATTTCAATATCTTTGTTGGAGTTATCAGTAGAGAGGATAATTATTTTATGCTCTAAACCTCTTGTGTATTTAATAATTTTAAATACATCATCTTCTTTATAACCACCAAATTTTCTTTTAACAGGATTTAAAAGTTCTTTGTTATTGTCATTCTTTTCAATACTTTTAAGGCTATTTTTAGAGTTTTCAATAATCTTTAAGGTGTTTTCCTTTTCTTTGTTTAATTCTTTTAATTCAGCTTTTTTCTCAGCTATATCATAATCTAATTTAGTTTGATTCTCTTTGTTGCTTCCAATATCACCTCGATAAAGGTTAAAACCTTTTTCTGTAATAAATTCATTAAAGGCATTTTGCATTTTATGAAAAGATAATTTTCCGCCTCTATTTTTCCAAAATTGATCACAATTTAGGAAAGTTCCTTCAACATCTTCATATACAATCTTTCCTTTATCATCTCGAAGTAATTTTGGATTAAGAGTATTAATACCATTTTTATTTGTCGTTTTCTCTTTAATAACATTTCCATTTATATCTTTTACAAAGCATTTCTTTTTCATTTTGTTAACAACTGGAACAAAATAGGCTTGTAGGTGAGGAGTATCTTCATCATAATGCACTTGAGCAAGCAATATATTTTCTTCACCAACATAGTTCTTTAAAAATTCCATACAACAATCAAAAAAGTAAGTTACAGCATTTGGTATATCTTCTTTGGATTTAATATCAGGAATCATTACAGCTTGTCCTTTTTTATCACCAGTATGGTAGGTTCTACCACTATCTTTAAATTTCATTCCAAGTGATTGAAAAAATTCAGGACCACTTGTAAATATTGCACCATTTAACAGATTAGTATTTGGTCTATCTAAATATTTAATTTTTCTTTTCTTTAAATTTGTTTTTACTTCTTGATATAGGTTATTTTGAGTAAGAGATACATACTCATAATTAAATTCTGTTCGTTCTATATCATAATTTCCTGTACCTTTTCTTTTATTCATTTCAACACCAATATTATAAAGATCATCTTTCTTATATTGAGTTACTACTCGTACTACTTGTTTGCCTTCATACAATTTTTATCCTCCTTTGCTTTTGCTGCGTTAGTAGTAGAGGTCATTTATGACCTATCTCACTAGGGCATAGCCCAATTGTGAGTTTAAGGATTTTACCCTTAAAAATCCCAAAATAATCACTATCGCCACTTTCATTACTTCGTAACAAAACGTGCCTCGTTCTTATTTTAGAAGATGATTATTCATCATCTTCAAGTATAGGTTCTTCATATATACAATGGTAATTTCTTTTATTACTTGTTCTATTTTTTGTAATATGAAGTCCTTCTTTTTGTAATAAGCCCATATTTGCATTTAACATCCTACCAAATCGTAATGCTGTTGTTTTTAATTTAGCATCATGAATAATACTGGTAGGAGTAAATTCAAAATCTTTTTTTAAAGATGCATATTTGATAAAGAATATTAAATTTTCATCAAGTTCATCATCTTCAATAGGATTACTAATTTTAAAAGTTTGATTTTCATTTCTTTTTAAATTTATATCAAATCCAGGAAAATCTCTATTAATCACTTTCATAATTAAGTGATTATGGTCGTTTCTAGTTTCAAACAAAGTTATTTTTCCATCTATACAAGCATCAAAAGCTGTACTACCTAATGTTTCATTTCTTTTATTTAAGTGATGCGTAAATAATATTGTAAGATTATATTTTTCACATAATTCTCTTAACTTAGGCATAAGTTTTTGTGCTACATCTTGAAAATCATTTATATCATAAGAAATACCTAAATCCATATCTTTAAGCATATCAATAATTACTAATTTATTTGTTGTTTTATCACCAGCAAATTCAGCGATTTCCCATTCGTGATCGAATATACTTATATTAGGTTTTCCATCTCTATCTATAACAAATAAAGAATCCTCTTTTGGTACTAAATCCAGTGTTTTATATCTGTCCTGTAATTGACCAAAATCGGACTCTGTGCTAATATATAATACAGGTGATAGAGTTACTTGGTGTCCTAGAAATGGTAATCCATTTGTGAGACAGTAGGAAAGTTGCAGTGCCAACATAGACTTTCCTACCTTAGGTTTTGATACAAGTAAATAAACACCTTTAGACCTCATTAATCCTTTGATTATGATGTCTTTTTTTATGCTTGTATCTAATTCTTCAATTAGCTTCATATTCTTATCCTTTCTTAATTCTAGATTCTAAATAACTGATATTAATATCTAAATAATCTACAACTTCTTTCATAGGTACTACATGCTTTGGAACCATATAGCCTTGTTTGGTTAGTTTCTCTCTAATATTTCTTTTAATCTTTAGAGCAGAGTTTCTACCAACTTGGCTAATCTTCATTAAATCTTCTAAACTACACCATTGTTTTGAAACGATTTCTAAAGTTTCCTCAGCAGTCATCTAATCCCTCCTTTCTACCTTGTAAGGCTATCCTTACAATTCTATTATGCAATAATTAAACTTTATTGTCAAGAAAAACTTACAAAAATGTTGTGAAAAACTTACAAGATATGTTATAATGGTTTTGGGATTATATTATACCCTAATAAATAAAGGAGTATTTTGTTATGGAAAAAGAACTTACTTTAAAATCTTTAATTGAAGGTGGAAGAGACATAAAGAACTTTTCTCAAAGAGAACTAGCAAGAAGAATAGGATTAAGTAATACATCTTTAAATGATCTTGAAAATGGAAAAGTTAAAAAGCCTGATATAGAAATATTAAGAAAAATTGCTGAAGAATTGGATTTATCTTTAGAACAATTACTAAGAGCAGCAGGATATGATGCCTTAACAAATTGGTTTTCCAATGATGAATTTAAAAATAAATCTTCTAGAGATTTAAAAAATATTATTAAAGAAGCAAGAATTTTTAAATATGATATTTTGGACTGGGATAGTAATAAAAGAGAATCAACAAGGATTGTAATGGAAAACTTATTTAGAATTTCCCATAAATTAGAAATTTTAAATAATCATCCTGAATTTGATTATTCAATAGAAAAAGCAATAGAAGAAATTAATCAAGCATTAAAGGATTTAGAACCTGTTGCTAAGAAATATGATTATAGTAAATTGCCAAAAGACTTGTAGAAAGAAGTTTGTATATTATGAATAAAGAAAAGATATTAAAAAAAGTTGATATTTTATATATGATGTGGAAAAAGGGAGAACTTGGTGGAGAGGTTATGCCAGAAGATGAGAATCCACATTTTGAAAAAGATTCTAAAGAGAACTATATTTATTTTACTTTACCAATGGCACTTAATTATCAAAGAAATTCTTATACTTTATGGGAGAGTGCCAATAAAACATATCAAGATGAAGAAACTAGATTTGTATTTGATCCTAAAATATGTTTAGAAAAGTCTTTTGAAGAGGTTCAATATGCACTAACAAAATATAAAGTTGCTTTACAAAAGCAGAAACAAACTGAAATATGGTTAGCTTTATGTAATACAATTGTAGAACTATATGATGGTGATATAAGAAGATTATTTGATGAGCTAGATAATGATGTTGATAAAATAAGAGATTTTATTCAAAAAGAAAACAAGAAAAAGTTTCCCTATTTATCAGGTACTAAAATATGTAATTATTGGTTGTATGTTATTTGGCAATATACTGATAGAGAATATAAAAATATTGAAAATTTAACAGTTGCTCCTGATACTCATGTAGTAAAAGCTACACATAGATTAGGATTAATAACTGATGAAGAATTAAATAGAAGTGATGTACAATTAATGGCGATTGATAGATGGAATGATTTATTTAAAGGTACAAAATATAAACCAATTGATATTCATACAGCTTTATGGTTATGGAGTAGGAATGGATTTATAGATTTAGATGAGTCAATTTTAAATGATGAAATATTTAAAAATAAGATAAAGGAAAGTTATGAAAATAATAAATACATAGAGGACTATAGAAAAAGAGAATTGCTTCCATTTGAAAAAGATATATTTGATCAAGTAATAAGTCATTTACCAGCAAATGGAAATATATTAGATCTAGGTTGTGGTAGTGGATATCCATACGATAGATATTTTGTTGATAATAAATTTAATTTAACTGGAGTTGACTTTAGTAGAAAACATATAAATCAAGCAAGAAAAAATAATCAAAATGCTACATATATTGAAGGAGACATTGAAAAATTTGAATATACAACAAATTATCATTTAATTATGATGTTATTCTCTTTATTACATATTCCAAGAGATCACCATAAAGAAATATTAACAAAAATATACAATCATCTTAATGATAATGGAATTTTACTATTAACATTAAGAGATGAAGATGTTGGCAATTTTAAATATAGGAATGATTTTTGTGGTAATGATATGTATTGGAGTTACTATAACTATGATGAATACATTAAAATACTAAATGAAATAGGTTTTAAAGTATTATACTCAGTAAATCAAAATAAATTCGGAATATCAGAAAGTCATAATTGGTTGATTTTAAAGAAATAGATTGAAATGGCAAAAAAATAAGGGCTATGATTGCCATTTATGAATTGGTCAGTCGCGACTGACCAATTGGAAAGGAATAGTTATGTTAGAAGAAAACAATAAAATGGTTAACGAAATAACAACATTAGTAAATGAGGTTAAATCTAAATTATCAAAAGAAATTAATAATTCAATAGTTTATGTATATTGGAACATTGGTAGAATTATAGTATCAAATGAGAATGAATACAATAATCGTTTGGAATATGGTAAAGAAGTGTTAAAAGGGTTATCAAATGATTTAACTAAATTTTTAGGTAAAGGATATTCTTATACTAATTTAAAATATATGAGAATATTTTATAAAACATATCCTGATTTTGAAGAAATAAATCCTGAATTATCTTGGACCCATTATAATGAGTTAATAATAATTAAAGATGATTCTAAAAGGAAATTCTATGAAAATGAATGTATAAATTCACATTGGAGTGTAAGAGAACTGCAAAGGCAATTAGATACTTCATTATATGAAAGATTATTACTTTCTGATGGCAAGCCAAATAAAGAAAAAGTTTTAGAACTATCTAAAAAAGGACAAGTATTAGCTAAACCTAGTGATTTAATTAAAGAACCTTATGTATTTGAATTTTTGGGGATTAAAGAACAAAAACCTCTACTTGAAAAAGATTTGGAGTATAAATTGATTAAACATATTGAAGATTTCTTACTAGAACTTGGAAAAGGATTTATGTTTGTTGGTAGTCAACAAAGAATAACTTTAAATAATACTAATTATTATGTAGATATGGTTTTCTATAATAAGTTTTTAAAGTCTTATGTTTTAATTGATTTAAAAATGAATAATCTAAAAGCAGAAAATTTAGGACAGATGAACTTATATCTTAACTATTATGAGCAAGTTATAAATGATGAAAATGATAACAAGCCGATTGGAATTATATTATGTACAGAAAAAGATAATGTAATGATGGAATTTGCTTTAAATGGTATTTCAAATAACTTATTTACTTCAACATATACATATTATATTCCTGATAAAGAACAACTAATAAGTGAAGTTGAAAAAGTTTTAAATGATAATAATGAAAATAATTAAAGAAAGTGAGGAATTAGTAAAATGAATGAATATGAAAACTATTTACAATTTGCGAAAGAAATAACAAAAGAGGCAGGACAAATTATGAAAAAATATTTTTCAAGAAAAGATATTTCTTCATATAAAGGAGATAAAACAATTGTTACTTTAGCAGATAAAGAAATAAATTCTTATTTAATAAAAAAAGTCAAAGAAACCTTCCCAACTCATTCTGTTGATGGTGAAGAAGAACAATTTGGAGAAAGTAAGTATGTATGGGTATGTGATCCAGTTGATGGGACTGCAATGTATGCAAGAAATATACCAGTAGCAGTATTTTCCTTAGCATTAGTAATAGATGGAATATCTATTATTGGAGTTATTTATGATCCATTTACTGACAATCTATATTCAGCAATTAAAGGACAAGGAGCTTATCAAAATGGAGAGAAGATGTCTGTAAATGATTATGAATTAGAAGATATGAAAAGTGTATCTCACTTTGATATGTGGCCTGAGGCTGAATATAATATATTTCCTGCATTACAAGAATTAGGAAAGAAAACATATTTCATTGGATTAGGAAGTATAATTAGAGCTTGTACTTGTGTTGCAAGTGGAGAGTTTATTTTAGCTATATTTCCTGGAACAACTCACAAAAATTGTGATATTGCAGCGGCAAAGGTAATTGTAGAAGAAGCTGGTGGAAAAGTAACAAACTTATTTGGTGAGGAACAAAGATATGATAAAAGTATAAAAGGTGCTGTAATAAGTAATGGTAAAGTTCATAATGAAGTTATAAATACAATTAAAAAATATTTGGAGGAGAAATAAAATGAAATTATATATAACATATACAAAAAATAGTTTTATTGAAAAGCAAATTCAAGAATTAAGTCAAGTTGGAGAACTTATCTTTTTGGAAGATACTTTTGATTTAGATGAAGCACCATATTTAACAGATGAAGAAGAAAAAATATTAGTAGTAGATCCAGATTGGTATGATTGGGATATTAATGCTAATCATTTAAGTAAAATTAAGAATTTAAAAGGGGTTTGTTTATCAACAACAGCATTTGATTGGATAGATTTAGATTATTGTAAAAATAATAATATCGTTGTATGCAATATACCAAAATATTCAACTGATTCGGTTGCTGAATATGGAATATTTCTTATGATGTGTTTAGCAAAAAAATTTCCAATTCAAGCAAAAACAGATTATAAAATGGATTATTCACAATATATGCTAACTACTGAAATAAGAAACAAAACAGCAGGTATTATTGGACTTGGAACAATAGGATCTAAAATAGCAGATATATGTCAAGCATTAGGTATGAATGTTATTTATTGGAATAGAAGTGAAAAACAAAATAATTATAAAAAAGTAGATTTAGAAACTATATTTAAAGAAGCGGATTTTATTTTTCCAGCATTTGCTACAAATGAAGAAACAGGCAAACTAATAACAGATGATTTAATCAATGCAATGAATGGTAATGCGTTTATTAATGTAGTTAATAATCCTAGAGAATTGTATAATCATGATTTACTTCTTAATAGGGCTGAAAAAGAAGAAATAAGTTATGCTTTTGAATTGTATGGTAATGAAAAGAAAATGTATGAATATAAAGGAAATATTATGGCAACAGCACCTTATGCATTTTATACAAAAGAAGCAATAGATAGATTAGTTGCAATATGGTGTGATAATGTAATCAATTTAGTAAATGATAAACCTCAAAATATTGTGAGTAAAGAGAAATAACAAAAGAATGTTAAAATGACAAGATGACAGTTGCTTGAGTCACCCTCGCTAAAACTGTCATCTTGTCATAAAGGGGTATTAATAAGATTATATTTTTGTAATAGTTTTGGGAGTAAAGGTTGTGAGTTTATGCATATTTCATTTTTAGAAATTAAAAATTTTAGAGGAATAGATATAAAAATTGAAAATATTAATAATATAGTAACAATAATTGGACAAAATGATTCTGGGAAGAGTAATATATGTGCAGCAATATTGAAAGTGTTAGATTATAATAAAAGAAGAATTCCATTTCAAGAATCTGATTCGACAATGGATAATAAACAAGATATTATAATTAATATTAAGCTTGTAGTAGATGATCTTGATAATGAACAATTAGCAATTTTACATGAAGTTATTCATGAAAATAATGGTGAGAAGTATGTTTATGTTAAATTAGTATCAAAGTATAATGGCGATGTATTGATATATGAAGATGAATTATTAATTGGAGATTTAGATAAAGATTATAAGGAATATAATATAACAAAGCAAAATCCAATTGATAAAGTTTTGTCTGTTATATATATTAATCCTACATATGATACCAAATCAGAAACTAAACATTTTTTTGAATACAAAGAAGCCAAACATGTTGAAAATAATACAAAATTGAGTAAGGAATTTGAAGATTCGATTAAAATGTTAACTGATACGGTTAAGAATGAAGAAGCACTTGCAGAAATATTGAAAGATATTAATGATTTAGGAAGATTTGAGAAGATGTTTGATGGAATGTCATTTGAATTAGTACCTAATGTGCATGTTGATAATATATATAAATCACTAGAAATTTCAACATTGGACAGCAATGGCAATATGGTGAATAATATTGGTGATGGTAAAAATAAGATTTTTTCTATGTTATTAAAGGAAAAAACTTATAATGATGATAGAAAGAAGATAATAATAGTTGAAGAACCAGAAAATCATTTATACGTTTTACTTCAAAAATATTATATAGACTCAATACTATCTTTTAATCCTAGTCAAATGATAGTTACAACTCATTCACCACATGTTGTAGACTTTGAAAAAACAAATCAAATTTTAAAAATACAAAGATTTTATGATGAAAAGGTTGAAGAATTTAGAAGGAAAATATTTACTTATAATGTAGATAATGATGAGTTTAAAAAATATGGTTATTTGATTAATGTTGAAATTTCTGAAATGATGTATTATGACAAAGTTATTTTGATAGAAGGAGTATCGGAAAAATATTTTTATAGCTTACTGCTATCATGTGATCAAAAGTTTAGAGATTACATTTTTGATAATAAAGTTGGTATTTTTTCTGTTAATGGAATAGCTTTTGAAAAGACTAAAGAATTACTAGAATCACTTGGGATTGAAGTTTATATTAAAACAGACAATGATGTTTTCAAAAAAACTACTGGTAAATACTATTATGCTGGCATTACAAGAAGTATTAAGTATTTATGTGATTCATCAAAGAATGAACTAAAAGAGTTATTAAACTTAGAATCACTAGATGGAAAGTATTTTGAATGTAATGATAAAGAAGAAAGAATAGAAAATATAGAAAATCATATGGATGAGATATGTAAATTATTTTTATCAAATAATATTTTATTTTCAAATCACCATGATGGTTTTGAAAAAGATTTTCTGGATTATATAAATTATAATAACCAAGATTACAATGATATTATGAATAATTTAAAAAATGCTAAGTTAATAAATTTACATGAGTTTATAGCTGAAAAAGAAATTGATATTAGTATAGATAAAAATAATTCTAATTCCATATTACTAGGTTTTATTAAAAATGATTGATAAAGATTTAAAAAAAATATTAGATGATCAACAAGGAAGTATTATTGAAGATCCAAGTAAATATTTATGTGTTTCTGCATGTCCTGGTGCTGGTAAAACATATACATTAGTTAAAAAAATAGAAAAGGAATTAGAAAGTTTAAAAGAATATCAAGGGGTTATTGCATGCTCTTTTACAAAAGAAGCAGCAAAAGAAATAAAAGATAGGCTAGAAAAGATAAATAATAAACTAGATAATTGTTTTATTGGAACTATTGATTCATTAATTATGAGTTTAATAATTAAACCTTTTTTAAATCGATACTTATTTTATGCAAAGGTTATTGATAAAAGAATTTCAATTGATTCTGTTATTATTGATACATGTAAAGATTTAAATAACTATACTAGATTTTATGATACAAATGCTTACATTAGAAATAATGCAAATACTTATATTAATTTATGGTTTGATGATTTAAAAAAGGGCATTTATAAAATATCATTTGTACCTTATATTCTGGCTGAAAAGATAATAGGTATGGAACTGTTTAATAGGTACTTTTCATTAAGGTTTCCAACCATATATATTGATGAAGCACAAGACTTAAATTACTTTCAACATAGGTTTTTGAATGCTTTAAAAATAAAAACAAATATAAATATTGTATTATTTGGTGATCCCAATCAGTCAATTTATCAGTTTAGAGGGGCAAGACCAGAATTTTTTAATAATTTGATAAATGTAGGATATGAAATAAGAAAGATTACAGTTAGTGTGAGATGTCATCCTAGTATTTTATTTTATGCAAATCAAATATTTGATAGTAATGTTCCTAAAATATTTAAGGAATCTCATGTTAGTATAATAAATAATTTAGATATAAATTTTTTGGAATCGCTAGTTGGCGGGATATTTATACTAGTTGAAACGAATGATAAAGGTATCGAGTTATATGAAAATTATAAAAATAATTTTGATATTCTTTTTTCAAAAAAACTTGATGGCATGCCTAATGATTTCGATTTAAACAGGGATGTTTTAGAGGAATTAATTAAATATTATATAAATTATGACAATCTAAAAGATCGTTATAAATACCCAATTGATGATTTGATGATGTATTTACATAATATAAATGAAAAAATTAATAAATCTGATTTTAGAATAAAACAAAGAAGTTTTCATGATTTTATGAATCATTCTATAAATATTTTAAATTTAGATGTTTCAGATGAAACTGTTAATATTATGTATGAAAAATTAATTGATGAAAAATATAAGTATTATTACTACATCTCCGAAAAGAATAATAAAATAATGACTATCCATTCATCTAAGGGATTAGAAAACGATAATGTCATAATATACTTAAGTAGTAGTTTCAAGATAGATAACACATTCAAAAATAAATTATTTGTTGCCATAACTCGTGCTAAAAAGAATGTTTTTATTTATTGTGAACCATGTTTTTCTGGAATTGAATATATAAATAATCTTATACAATAAAAAAGGTAGATGAAAATAAATTCCAACTACCTTTTCAACTACCAAAATTTTAAAATTCATATAATACTTGTTAAATTTAAGTATTTTTAATCCTGTTGAAATAAAGGTAAAAGTATTTAAATAAACTTTGAAGTGCGTGAACTCCAACCGCCCCCTGAAGAGTCAGCGAAAGCTGGCTCATTTTTTGTTATTATGAATTAAAAATGATTAATGTTAAGAGGAAAAAGTTTAATAAAAATGGAACCTAAAACAGTATGAATAAAATATAATATAAGCGAAACTTAGTAAATAACTTTAAAATGAAGAGTGTAGAGGATTTCTTCATTAAGTTTGATGAATTGGTCAGTCGTGATTGACTAATGGAAAAGAATAAAATAGTTGATGAAATAATAAAAAAATTGTAATCTAATTTTAAAGGAGATATAACTATGAAATGTAATATAGAATATGTTGGAAAATCAAGACAAGGTATAACTAAATATTTTTGTACAGCTCATAAGTCTTTTGCTTATGATAAATTAGGAAACAAACTTGATGAATGTCTTTGGAGCAATAAAGAAATATATGATAATAGATTAAATATTCAACAAAATGAAATTAAGGATGTAAGGATTAGATATGAAAACATATTAGAAAATGTTATACCTAAAATAAAAATAAATAATAAAGAATTTAATGGAGTTTTAGAATATAATCATACTTTACTAACTTATAAAGACTTTGGTGGAATAATGCTCGCTAAATTAAATGATGTACCATTAGCAATAGTAAAATGTAGTCATTGTGGTCGTTATCATTCGGATAATGGACAATTTGCCTATACTCCTCATAGAACGCATTTATGCTTATATTGTGGTCATTTATTTAGAGCAAAAGAAAGAAACATAGGAAGTGAACTGGCAATGATTTATGATATACCTAAAATAAAATTAAAAGATAAACTACTTAAGATTGATGATTACTGTTGTGTAGAATATAATATGCTAGATGGAAATTTACTTATAAATAATCAGAAGGTTAACAGAGTTTTATATGAAGGAAAGGAACTTGATATTATAGAATTCATAAATCATATTTTAGAAAATGAATATTAATTAAAAGATAGAGTTTTTGAGACTGTTACAAATGAGGTAGGGGAGATATTATTTATAAATTCCCTTTTAAATTGTTGACTAAACTAACACGATTAGTTATTATTTTAATAAATTATAGGAACAGTTTATAGGACTTAAAGAAAGATATATATAATTATAAAGATAGCTATAATTGTGAGGTTTTAAATGCTAAAAGATTATATAAAGTATTTACAAATGAATACAATAAATATGGTATTTTATAGAACATGAATGATATAATTTAAGCATATAAAAAAGAAACGAAAAGCACTGAACAACTGAAATTGTTTTAGAATAGCTTACGAATAAAAAATTTAGAAAGATCTGGTAAAAAGATGGTACATTTAGTATATTGTGATGATAAATCGAAAGAATTAAATAAAATTTTAGAGGGAAGTAAAACCATGATAATAAGAGGAGCCTCTGGAAGAAAAATACCACACAGTAGAGTATTTAAAGATGAAATCCTTTATTTTATGGAAAAAGGAACAAAAAAAATTACAGCAAAAGCAATAGTAAAAGAGGTTCAAAACTATGTTAAATTAAGTGATGAAGAAATAACAAAAACAATTGAGGCTAACAATAATAAATTACAATTAACGGATAAGCAAAAAGAAAGATGGCACAAAAAATGTTTATGTTTAGTGGAATTTAAAAATGTCGAAGAAATAACCGCATTAGATTTTGAACATCAAGGAAACATGGACGATTGGTTAATTATTGAAAAAATAGAAGACGTAGTAGTCGGAACAAGCATTCCGTATAATTACGAAAAGTCAAGATTTTAGGAGTGATAAAAATTATGGCAATGTGGAATCCTTGGCGAGGTTGTAAAAAATGTAGTGAGGGCTGTTTGCATTGTTATATACATAAAGGTGATGCAAAAAGAAAAATCAATACGAATGAAATTATAAAAACAAAAGATTTTGAAAAACCAGTCGAGAAAATGAAAAATGGAAAATTTAAAATGAAATCGGGAATAGTTTATCTATGTTTTTCTACTGATTTTCTTATTGAAGAAGCAGACGAGTGGCGAAATGAATGTTGGAAAATGATAAAGATGCGACAAGATTGTACTTTTTTGTTTCTAACAAAGAGGATAGAGAGATTCATAAAATGTATTCCAGAAGACTGAAGAATGGATACGATAACGTGATAGTCTGTTGTACCATTGAAAATCAAAAAAACGCCGATTACAAATTATCTATCTTTAAAGATTTACCCATAAAACATAAATGCATAAACAGCCCAACCCTTATTAGAAAAAATAAACATTGAAAAATACCTTGACCAAATTGAATTGGTTGTAGTAGGTGGAGAATCGGATAGAAGTGCTAGAGTATTTAATTATGATTGGGCACTAGATATTAGAGAACAATGTATGAGAAAAAATGTTAATTTTGAGTTTAGACAATGTGGAACGTATACTATAAAAGATGGACAACAATATCAAATACAGACAAAAGATTTATGCAAACAGGCAAAATTAGCCAATATTGATTATAAAAATGGTAAGCAGATCTGAGCCATCATGAAAATAATAAATTATCTTATGAAGAAATCAAAAATTATTTTTAACCTATGAGAAAGAATCTGGAGAATACAAAGATAGCGTAAGAAAAATATTAATGAAAAAAAGCATATCTTTTTAACAAGATATAATTTTAAACTTAATAACATAGGTTTATAATGGTGAAGAGATATAAAAAATGATAAAAGAAAAAAAGTAATTTCTTCTATAACAAGTGAGTTATTAATTTTGTTTTTACCTAAGCTATTAAGCCCATTACATCTTGCTAGCTATTATTTATATCGAAAGGATAAAGAGCGTGAGAAGAAATTATACAAACTCTCAAAAAAAATGTTAGTAATTGTAAATAATTATATAAATGCTGAGAGGATAGCTTCATTAGACGAAATAAATCGCATAGAATTATTTTATAAAGTGTATAGTCATAGAGAACTTAAAACCAAGAGAACTAAAAATATTAAGAGATTTTTGCTATGCATTATATAATCCTTATGATTTAACAATAGTTAGAGAGCATGATTCAGAAAGAGAAGAAGAAATCTATTATAAATATAAAGATGAATTAAATAATGTTATTGAAAAGAAAATTAAAAGAATAGCAATTTCTAAAATGTAGTGATTCATTTTCATATGATTATATTAAAACAAACTTTATGTAAAGGATAAATATTTTAAAATTTGACAAAAATAGAATACTTGTTAATTTTAAGGTTTTTAATATTATGAAAATAAAAGATGTATTGAAATAAACCTTGAACAGTCTTCGATTTAAGAGAGCACAATTAATGTGCTCTTACTTTTTTATATTTGCTCTACGTTACAGATAAGTTAATCTTTTAAAATGTTAAAATAGATTTTGATTTTTAATACATATCTATTAATAAATTTTGATGATATAATGAAAGGGGTGAATTTATATGATTGTTGTAGTAGCAGCATTAATAAAAAAAGAAGAAAAGGTTCTAATTGCAAGAAGACTTACAGGAGATAAAAATGTTTTAGGAAAATGGGAATTTCCTGGAGGAAAAGTTGAAAAAAATGAAAATGAATTTGAAGCGATAGAAAGAGAAATCTTAGAAGAATTTGAATTAACAATAAAAGCTAAAAATTTTTTAGTAAATAACAAATGTGAGTATCCTGATAAAACGATTGATTTAAGATTATACAATTGTGAATACATTAGTGGAGACTTTAATCTACATGACCATTCAGAGTACCAATGGGTCGATAAAGAACAATTATTAACTTATGATTTAGCACCAGCCGATATTCCATTAGCAAAATATATAGTGGAGGAAAAAATATGAGTACATTAAAAGAAGACATAAATAGAGCAATAATAGCAATTCATCGAGAAACATGAAATAATGGATTCCTTTAAAGGAAATATACGCTAAAGTAGAAAAAATAAGAAAAGTGCCTAATCCAAATAAAGAAGTATCAATAAAAGCATCTTTAGAAAAACATTGCAAATTATCGGATGTTTTTTCAGGAAAAGAATTATATATATTAAAAGAAAAAGGCTTAGGAATTTATAAATCCTATTATTTTGACAAATTAGTAAAAATAAATCAATTAGAAATAGGTGATATTTCAACTTTCAAAGAAATAACAGAATTATTTAATATTTCTGGTCGATCTGGAATAATGAAAACTAACTCACTAGATGCATTAGTTCTAACGACTTCTGAGTCAAATGGTATATATCAGGATTCTGAAATTATAAAAGGTAAAATTATCTATACAGGTGAAGGTCAAGATGGAGATCAACAATTAATTAAAAACAATAAAACTTTATACCATTCATTAGAAAACAATTTATATGTTTTTCTATTTTCAAAAGAAAAAAATGGAACTTACACTTTTGAAGGAAGAGTTTGTTTAAATGATGAACCCTATCAAATGCTGGAAAAAGATAGTAAAGGCAAAGAAAGAAAAGTATGGAAATTTCCTTTAAAAATCATCTATTCTGAAAAAAAGTTTGAGAAAGACAATCCAAATTTTTCAGAATTAGTGAAAGAAGTTATTGAAATAGAACGTAAAGTAGTCGTTTCTAATTCGTATGATAAGTTAATTATAAAAAATGGTCCACCCAAAATTAGGAAACATAGAGAAAAAAGTGAACGAGCCAAGAATAATAGAACAAAGAAGCCTGATTACATAGCAGAAGAAATTGTAAAATGTACATTAGGAATAGTTAATGAAAAAAGAATTTATGATGAAGAATTAAAATTATTAATGAATCAAAATGCTAAATTAGAAGTTGAAAAAATGAAAGAATTTTATAAAAATAAAAAGGATAATGAAGGATTTGATATATTGTCCTTTGAATTAAATGAACAAGGTAATTATGTTGAGAAATACATTGAAGTAAAATCGACGAAGGGAAATGAAAGTACTCCTATAGATATAACAGATAATGAAATTGATTTTGCTAAAAAGCATAAAGATCAATATTATTTATATAGAATAGTTAAAAGTGAGGATGTAAACAATCGATATATAAAAATACTTAAAGGAGAAGAATTATTTAAATTGTATAAATTAGTTCCTAACAATTATAAAATCTATTCTAAATAATTTAAAAATTAATCTGGAAAAATAAAAAAAAAGCTTAAAAAGAAATTTTGCTATTACACAAAATTTTTTTTTGTGCTAAAATGATAAAAGTTTTCAAAAAAAGGAGGAGAAAATGAAAAATTTAAACTTAGGAAAAGAAAAAATAAACAAACTTTTATTAGCCTTTTCCATCCCATGTGTAATTAGTATGTTAATCAATTCAATTTATAATATTGTTGATCAAATCTTTATTGGAAAAGGAGTAGGAACACTTGGAAATGGAGCTACAAATGTTATCTTTCCACTTATTATTATTTTTAACGCTTCAGCAAGCTTAATTGGAAATGGTGCCTCAGCCCATATGTCGTTAAAGCTAGGAGAAGGAAAAAAAGAAGAAGCGAGTAATATCGTTGGACAAGCGATACTCGTCACTTTTTTAATAGCCTTAATATTAAGCTTTTTATCTTTTATGCTTTTGCCAAAATTAGTCTATCTTTTTGGATGCACGGAAAATGTTTATCACTACGCCTTAGATTATGGACGAATAATTATTTTAGGTGCGCCATTTATGATTGTTTATACAGCATTATCCAATATAATTAGAGCAGACGGTTCGCCAAAATATTCAATGATGATGTTAATTATAGGAGCCATTATTAATATCATCTTAGATCCGATCTTTATTTTTGTCTTTGATTTAGGTGTGAAAGGTGGAGCCTTAGCGACAGTAATAGGGCAAGTCGTTTCATTTTTAATTTCAATAGGTTACTTGAAAAAATTTAAAAGTCTACAATTAATCAAGTCCAACTTTAAATTAGACAGAAATACATTAAAAACGCTTTCGTTAGGTTTGTCTTCTTTTATTACTCAAGGAACCGTTTTAATCTTATTTGTTTTTATGAATAACGTCTTGACCAAATATGGAGCTTTATCTAAATTTGGAAGCGATATACCGCTATCAGTTTATGGAGTGATTTCCAAAGTAAACAGTTTATTCATCTCAACCGTTTTAGGAATAGCCATCGGAGCTCAACCGATTGTTGGTTTTAATTATGGAGCAGGCAATGAAATAAGAGTAAAAGAGACTTTTAAAAAAGTTTTGACTATAAATTTTTTGATTGGAATGTTCTTTAACTTAATTTTTGTTTTATTTCCAAAACAAATTGCGGGAATTTTTATTTCAAATACAGATGCCAATTACACTTTATTTATGGAATTTGCGGAAACCATCTGTCGTTCCTTTCTTCTTGTTACTTCTTTAAATGCCCTAGAAATAACAGGAAGCATTCTAATTCAATCTCTTGGTAAAGTAAAAAAAGCCACCGCATTATCTTTTATAAGACAAATTATACTATTTATTCCATTATCCTTAACATTAAGCATCGTATTTGATAAAGGAATCTATGGTATTTTATACGCTGGTTGTCTAAGCGATACAATATGTTTTATCATCGCCTTATTTCTTATTGGTTCCGAATACAAAAAATTGGGTGAAAATAATAAAGAAGCAATTCCCCAGAAAAGTGAAACAAAACAAGCAACAAAAGGAGCAAAAATAATTGTGACTATTTCTCGTGAATACGCATCAGGTGGGCGTTATGTTGGTCAATTGCTCGCTGAAAAATTAGGAATTAACTTTTATGATAAAGAATTAATAACTCTTTTTGCCAAAGAATCAGGCTTATCCGCTCAGTACATTCATAAAGTGGATGAAAAATCCCGAAAAAGTAGCAATGACGATCGTTTATTTATTGCTGAAACCAAAGTAATTCAAAAATTAGCTAAAAAAGAATCTTGCGTCATTGTTGGAAGATGTGCTGATTATATTTTAAAAGAAAATAAAAAAGTCTTAAAAGTATTTTTATACACAGATAAACAATCAAAAATAAAAAGAGCGACCACCTATTATGGTCTTAAGCATGAAAACGCATTAAAAAAAATCAACACTATTAATAAATCTAGAGCCAAACACTATAAATTTTATACCAATCGAGATTGGTATAACTTTGAAAATTACGATTTAATCATAAATGTTGATAAATTGGGTGTTGAAAAAACCGCCGATTACTTAGTGCATTTCATTGAAAAAAATAAATAATAATTTAAGGGTTATCCTTTAGATTGTTTTCTTTGGTGGAGCAGGGTTTTCTACCGCGAGTGGTTTAAAAGATTTCCGTTGCGAAAACGGTTTATACAAAGAAAAATTCCGAAAACTCCTGAATACTATTTAAGTAGCAAATGCTTGTATGAAAAATAAGAAGAATTTTATAAATTTTATAAAACAAAAATGAACGTTTTAAATGCCAAACCAAATATTGTTCACAACTTTTTAGTTGACTTAGAAAAAAATAGGAAACTAAAAGTCATTATTACGCAAAACATCGACAACTTACATCAATTAGCAGGAAGTAAAAACGTGTTAGAAATTCACGGTTCTATGTATCAAAATTATTGTATGAATTGTCATAAAAAATATGATATAGAATTTATATTTAATAGTAAAGATATACCTTTATGTATTTGTGGTCATCTAATAAGACCAAATGTGTTATTATATGGCGAGAGGCTTCCTGAGTGTTTCAATACCGCTATTGATTGGATAACAAAAGCCGAAACCTTAATAGTAGCTGGAACATCACTTACTGTATAACCCGCTAGTAGTCTTGTAAAATTCTTCAAAGAAAACTTAGTTATTTTAAATAAAGAAATGACACCTTATGATAAAAGAGCTACCTTAGTCATTCAAGAAGACCTCATAAAAATATTCTCAAAACTAAAAATAGAAAGAAGTAGATAAAATGGAATTTACTCCCATGATTATCCTAGCTCAAAAAGGAAGTACGATTTATCCAAACACAAACTTACCAATTACCTTATGGTTAAAAATAGATAATCAAAAAATAATCTATATGCAAAATAACTATAATAAATATACAACAGGGAACGATTTAATACCTATTAGTATTGATAAAGAAAAACCAAAATTATTAGAAGATATTCAATTAAATGTGAAAGAAAAAGATTTAAAAAAAGTATTAAACTTTATTAAAGAAAAATATCAATCACTAATGGATACAGTTAATGATGTTGCTATGGACTACTCCATCATGGAATATACCTATATAAACCGATTTAAAACCACTGTAATCGATGGCTTCTTTGTAAATGGAATCAACGCCAAAGACTACCTAAGCCTTCCTGTAAACTTATATTTATATTGTGATAATATTTCTTATGATGATGAAAGAAATTTATATACCTTACTCATGCAAAACAGCCATCAAAAAAGTCCTGGATTTGAAGATTACGTAACTGTTAGCATAGATAAAGAAAATCCAAGCCTCGTTTATGACGTAGAATTAGGAATACCCGAAGAAGAATTTAAAAAGGTGCAAGCGTTTATAAAAAGACATTATGATTTTTTAGTAAACTATACAAACAGCAAGGACATGGATATTGTGGACCTACACAACTATTTAAGTAGTTGGGAAGAACAACCATAAAAGTGGAATAACAAATGACGAATACGACATTTAAATACAGAAGAATAGGAATTTTATCCTCATTTTCACTATGTAGATAAAAAAAAGAGAGTAATATTTACAAAAATTTTTAAAAAGACCATTTAATTGTAATAACTTAGTGGGACAATATAAGAATACCTTAGAACAATAACTATAAAAATAAGTAGAGAAAACAAGAAGATACCCAATTATAAAAAGTTAAAGTGAAATTCTTTCCATAGAATAAAAAAGAAACTATACTAGTGCTTTTAATAGGTGTAAACGTTTAAGGATAATAAACCAACATAGCTAAATCCACCAGTTCCTTTCCTTGATTTTCATAAGTGTGCTTTTTATCCGCGGCAAATTGAAAAGCTTGTCCTTCTGTTATTTTATAAGCTTCATCTTCAATCATAATTGTTAGCTCTCCTTTAAAAACAATAATGTATTCCTTTGTTCCTTTTAAATGAGCAGTAGAAATTAATTTTCCTTCTGGTTTTAAATAAACTTTCATCATCTCAAAGTTTGTAGCTTCATTATTTCTAAAAAAGAGATAGCTACAAACTTTTTTTTCGTCTTCATACAAAGGTTTAATATCTTCTTTCTTAATTAATAATTTTTCTGGTAAAGTAGTTTCAATAAGGCGGGTCAAAGGGACTTTAAGTCCATTCGCAATTTTCCAAACAGTAGAAATAGAAGGATTAGTTTCTTCACGTTCAATTTGCCCAAGCATACTTTTACTAATATCTGTCAGTCTTGCTACTTTATCTAGACTTAAATGATACTCTATTCTTATTTTTTTTAAATTCTCCGCTAAATTTCGGTTTAAATTTTCCATAAACTCTCCTTTATATTGACTTATATAGTGTATAAATGTATAATATAATGCACAAATTACTTAATATATTATACTATATTTATTAATTTTTGTATAGAAAAAAGGAGAATAGAAAAAATGAATGAAGAAGAAAATTATTTTGTAGAACAAAAAATAGCGATTATTATAAGAGACGGACTAAAACCTTGGCAAGAATTAAATATCACTGCCTTTTTAGCATCAGGTTTTGGAACCCTATCTATTATGGGAGAACCCTATATAGATAAAAGCGGAAAAAAATATTTGCCTATGAGTGGACAACCTATTTTAATCTATAGTGCAACGAAAGAGGAAATGAAAGAAATAATAAAAAAAGCCACAAATCGGGACATCCAAATGAGCGTTTACAATGAAGAAATGTTTAAAACCAGTAACGATATTGATAATCGTGCTTGTATAAAAAAATATGAAACCGAAGAACTAGAACTAGTAGGAATAGGACTATGTGGCAAAAAAAATCATGTTGATAAAACTCTACATGGTTATAGACTTCATCAATAAAACAATTTAATCTAGGAAAGATTTACTTTCTATTATAAGCATGTTATAATGACCAAAAAGGAGGAACAAATGAAGAAAAGTTTTTGGATTGCAGGAGCCGTTTGCATGCTAGTATTTGGTGAAGCCGTTTACGCTATGACTCGACCAAATGTCAATCATAGTAATACTAATCATCAATATTGTAATGTATCAAATTGTCCAATGATAGGAGCACATGTTCATGAAAATACTGAGATTATAGAAGAAGTAGACAATAATACTTACCATCAGTATTGTAATATACCAAATTGTCCGATGACAGGAGCACATGTTCATGAAGAACATCATGCAAATCGAAACAATACCCATGGGCATCATCATGGACATGGCAATCATTATTAATAAATAAGAAAATAAAAGGAGAAGTTTATGAAAAAAATAATAGGTCTAATTTGTATTGCAATGGTAAGTCTTTTACTAACTGGTTGCGGAAATAAAGTGGAAAATATTGAAGGAACTCTACCAGAAATCATGGAAAAATTGTACAGTGGTATTCCAGAAGAAGAAATGCCAATGATGGTAGAGAATACAGAACTAAATGATGAAAACTTCAAATATTTTGCTTTTGCTGATGTAAAATATAAAGAAGCTATTGCCAGTGAATCTATGACAGGTTCCATTCCACATTCTGTTGTTTTAATTCGTTTAGAAAACGCAAGTGATGCTGAGGCAGCAGTAGAAGAAATTAAGAAAAATGCAGATCCAAGAAAATGGATTTGTGTCGAAGCTGAAAATACTTTTGTTTTATCAAAAGGAGATTTAGTGGTTCTAATTATGTCTAATGACATGGCTTCAAAAATAAAAGAAAATTTTGAAAACTTAAAATAGAAGGGAAGAAGAAATATGGTATTTTCAAGTATACGCTTTCTCTTCTTTTTTTTGCCTTTATTATTAATCATTTATTTTTCATTCCCTAAAAAATTTAAAAATCTTATTTTACTTCTATTTAGTCTTATCTTTTATTACTTTGGAGAAAAAAATTACACCCTTTTATTAGTCTTTTCTTGTTTAGTAAATTATGGCTTAGGTCTTGTCATCTCTAAAAATAAAAAAAAGCTGTATTTAATCATCGGAATTACCTTTAACCTTGTTTTACTCATTTATTATAAATACACAGGCTTCTTTATTGAAAATTTTACTAACTTATTCCAACTAAACCCTATTTCTTTAAATATCGTTCTTCCATTAGGCATCAGCTTTTTTACCTTTCAAAACTTAAGTTACTTAATAGATGTTTATAAAAATGAAGTCTCTTGTCAAAAAAATCCATTAACGTATTGCACTTATATCTGTTTATTTCCTCAATTAGTTGCTGGTCCCATCGTTCGATATAAAGATGTAAACGAACAACTAAAAAATCGTACCGAAAATTTTGAAAAGTTTAGTTCAGGTGTATCTCGTTTAATTATAGGATTAAGTAAAAAAGTATTAATCGCTGACACTTTGTATTACACTTATACCGCGATTCTAACTTCTGAACTTTCCACTGTATCTTATTGGTTGGTAGCTCTTCTTTTTACCTTCCAAATTTACTATGACTTTTCTGGATACTCGGACATGGCTATTGGACTAGGAAAAATGTTTGGCTTTGAATTTAAAGAAAACTTTAATTACCCCTTAATAGCTTCTTCAATTACAGAATTTTGGAGAAGATGGCATCTATCCTTATCCACTTTTTTTAAAGATTACGTCTACATTCCTCTAGGAGGCAATCGAACCTCTAAACTAAAACACATCAGAAACATTTTTATTGTCTGGTTATTAACAGGATTATGGCATGGAGCCAGTTGGAATTTTATTCTTTGGGGTCTTTATTTTTTTGTCCTTTTAATACTAGAAAAATTTATTTTTCAAAAATTCCTAAAAGGAGGGTTCTTTTCTCATATCTATACTTTTGTTCTTTTACTAATAAGCTTCGTCATTTTTAACACGACGGATTTAGAAGAATTAATGCTCTTTTTAAAAGGATTAATTGGAATAAAAAAAGACTGGATAAATCAAGAAACCCTTTATTATCTTAAAAACAATCTAATCATTCTTCTCATAGCTTTTATAGGTATTCATCCAAAATTAAAAGACACCATACAAAAATTAAAGAAAGGAAAAAGAAATAAAGGAATAGAATCTTTATACAGCTTGATTGTACTAGGCCTTTTCTTACTCGTTATAGCAAGAATTTTAGCAAGTTCATTTACTCCTTTTATTTACTTTAGGTTTTAATATGAAAGAAAAAATAGTATCGATAGGTTTTATAATAATCCTATTTTGTTTCTCTGGCCTTTTTATAATAAAAAAAGACGAAAGCTTATCCAATGTTGAGCGTAGAAAACTAAAAACAAAAGACGTCTTAAAAAAGGACTTTGTAAACAACTTAGAAGACTATTTATCCGATCAATTTCCCATGCGTAATTCGTTAATTCAATTAAATACTTTTTTTGAACGTTACCTATTACAACAAAAAGATAGCAATGACGTTTATATAAAGGAAGAAGTCCTTATTGAAAAAAATTACCCTAAAAATCAAGAAAGTATAAAAAATTTTATAAAAAAAATAAATGAAATAAACGCTAAAGATTTACAAAATAGTGAAGTCTATTATGCCATTATTCCTGATAAAAGTTATTTTCTAGAAGAAACTAAACACTTAAAAATGGATTTTCTATCGATTTATCAACAACTTAAAAATGAATTAAACCTAAAAGAAATACCAGTAAGAGACTTATTCACATTAGAGGATTATTACCAAACAGACATTCACTTACGTCAAGAAAAATATCCAAAAGTGGTAGAAAGATTAGGAAGTGTTCTAGATTTTGACTATAAGCCTTCCACTTATGAAACCAATCACTTCTATCCTTTTTATGGCGCCTCTTATCAAAAAGCCCCTTTGTTTCGAAATCCAGAATCCATCACTTATCTAACCAATGAAACGATAAAAAAAGCAAAAGCCAAACACTTAGAATACGGTGAACAACCCATTTATGAAACCGATAAATTAAACAGTATGGATGCCTACAATGTTTTTCTAGGAGGACCAAGTGCTTTAATTGAAATAGAAAATCCAGAAGCTTCAAATGAAAAAGAATTAATTATCTTTCGCGACTCCTTTGCAAGTAGTTTAACCCCTTTATTAATAAGCGAATACCAAAAAATAACCCTAATTGATTTAAGATACATTTCAATGAATCAAATAAGAGAACGCATTAATTTTAACAACAAAGAAGTATTGTTTCTTTACAGTACACTAATTGTCAACAATAGCCATTTACTTAAAAACTAAAGTGTAAAATAAAACCATTGCAAAATAAAAAGAATAAGTTATAATAGAACAAAATTTTAAAGGAGTATTTATGAAAAAAATAAAAAAGACAATCTTAAGTGTGTTACTATTCTTTTGTTTATGTCTAACACCAAAAGCGGCTTCATTTAATATGACCGCTTCAACGACACAAGTAGCCCCAAATGGGACCTTTACAATTAAAGTAGGAGGAGACTGTATAGGAAGAGTAAACCTTTCCATTACTAACGGAAGCCTTTCTTCAAATAGTGTTTGGGTAGAACAAGGCTACGTCAGTGTAAAAGTGACCGCCAAAGAAAGTGGAAACATAACCGTTACCGCCACACCCGTTACAGGTTTTTCTGATGCCGATGCTAATATTTATAATCCAGGAAGTCGCACAATCACTGTGAAAATAAATGGAACAACTACAAAACCGAACAAAAATCCTGAACAACCTCAATCTAAAGAAAACCGTTTAAGTGCTTTAAAAATAAGCAACGGAACCCTTACGCCAAATTTTAATGAAAATCAAACCGAGTACACCGTTAATCTTTCAGCAAATGAAACCGAAATCACTCTTTCTGGAACAGCAAAAGATGCCAAAGCGAAAGTGGAAGGCTTAGGAAAGAAAGCGCTTAAAGTTGGAAAAAATAAAATAGAAATTACTGTTATCGCTGAAAACGGCTCTAAAAAAATCTACATCTTAAATGTCAACGTCGATGAAACGCCTCAAATTTATTTAGATTACAATAATCAGAAAATTGGAGTAGTAAGAAACTTAGAAGACATTACAATTCCAGAAGGATTTGAACAAAAAGAAGACGTTTTAGAAGACAAAAAAATAATCCTTTTTGAAAAAGGGAATCTCTCTTTACTTTATGGCATCGACCCCGATAATAAAAAAAGTTTCTATCTCTTTAATAAAGAGAAAAAAGACGTGATAACTAAATTACAACCATTAAAAATAAACCATCTCTTGCTTTATTTAATAGAGAAACCCTTAGATAAACCAAACTTAACACCAAAAAAGCAGACAATAGATGAACAAGAGGTAACCTGTTATGGATTTGAAAACAATGAAAATTATTGTCTTTTAAATGCTATAAATGAAGAGGGGAGTAACGTTCAATATTTATACGAAACCAGCGAAAAAACCGTACAATTATTTCCAGAATTTTTAATAAACAAAGAAGAAAAAGAAGAACCCAAAACCAATCCTATTTGGTACGGCATCATCATTCTTTTTAGTAGCGTTTCCTTTTTTATAGGATATAAAATTAAAAAAGGAGTCAAAAATGAAAAAAAGAAATAAAAAAATAGTAGCTTTCATCTTTCTAGTTCTTTTCATCTGTTCAAGTAGTTCTTTTAAGGTAAGTAAAGCCACTATAAAATCAGACCAAGAACTGGCCTTAGCTAAAATAGACCCCAACCCTCGAAAAATAAAACAATTGGCAGTATTCATTAAATTTAGTGATAGCGATTCAAACGTCTTAAATCATATTGATGATATAGAAAGTGTAGAAAATGCTTATAAATTATACAATAGCGACACACCAGTAGAAATGACTACCGTTAATGGAATAATTGGAGTTCCTTCTTTCAAAAAATACTTTGAACGTGAAAGTTATGGGAGTTTATCCATTACAACTGAAATTTTACCTAAAAAAAACAATCAAGTGGTAGCCTTTAAGGATGTAGAGCCCATTGGTTATTACTTAAAATATACAGAACAAAACAAAATAGGTTACAAAGATAAAACGGAAGCTTTAAAAAGAGAAAATGAACTAATCAATCGTGTAATGGCTTATTTAGAAAAAGAAAGCGCTTCTTATGGAATAAATGGAAATGAATTAGATACCAATCAAGATGATTTTATTGACGCCATTTCTTTTGTTATTGAAGGTCAAAAAAATTTACCCTCTACCATCAGTTGGGGAGATTTACTTTGGGCTCATGAACGAGATAGTGAAGGAATAACACAAACCTTTTTAGGAAAAAAAATAAGAGCTTATAACTTAATCTATGCGGAAGATTACAAAGAATCCGCAAGTGTGTTTTCATTAAACCGTGGTACTTATGGAACACTTATTCATGAATTTGGTCATACCTTAGGCTTTAAAGATTTGTACCGATACGGTTCACCTAACGAAAAACCAGTAGGATTTTATGATATTATGGGAAACGCTATTGGCTCCAACCCTCAAAGTTTTTTAACTTATTTCATAAGTGATTATCAAAAAGAAACCAATTGGCATAACCCCATACCTGTAATTTCAAAAACCACAATGAACTTAACCCTTTCTAAACCAAAATTTATAAATAAAGACGAATTAAGAGCGATTAAAATTGCAACCGGAGAAAACGAAAAAGAATACTTTATCGTAGAATACCACGACAAAATGAACACCTATGAGTCTTATTCCGCACTTGAAAGTGGGTTAATCGTATATCGTGTAAATGAAAATTACAAATATTTAGGAAATGCTCCCAAAGAAGACCATGTTTATATTTTTAGACCTAATGAAACCGAAGCGATGAGTGGGCTAGGAGAATTATCAAAAGCAACATTAAACATGAAAAGACCTGTTTTGGGAAAAAATGAAATAGCAACCAATACTACTTTTGATAATCAAACCCTTTTTTATTCCAATGGGAAAAACTCAGGAATAAAAATAGAAGTGACAAGTGAAACCAACGATTCGATTACTTTCAACGTCCTCTTACCAACCATTGAAGGGGAAGGGTCAAAAGAAAAACCTTATCTCATTAAAGATGAAAAAACGTTTTTATATCTCATGGGGTTAGACACCAAAAATAAATATTATCAACTTGAGAATGATTTAGATTTTAAAGAAACCGCAACGCTTTCTAATTTAAACTTTGAAGGAAATTTAGAAGGAAAAAATCATACCTTACGTAACATAAAAACAAATGGCTCAGGTTTATTTAATAATATTGGTCATTTTAGCACACCAACAAAAATAGAAAATTTAAATATAGAGAACCTAGTGGCTTATTCAAACAAACAAAACTATCTAGGTGGTTTAGCAAACGTAGCTGAAAACATTACCCTAAACAACATTCATTTAAAAAGTGGATCAGTGACTCGAGAAGGAGAAGCCTTAAATGATTTAATCGCCGTAGGAGGGTTGATTGGTAATGGAAACGATCAAACCCTAATAACAAACTGTTCGACTACTTTAGAAGTGACAGCACCTAAAAACGTAGGAGGCTTTATTGGTCTAAATCAAAACGTTAAAATAGAAAACAGTTTTTCAACAGGTACCGTAAAGGGTGAAAAAAATAAAGGAGGCTTTATTGGTTTACAAGCCATTACTTATGGCACCTATCAAATTCCAAAACAAGTGTATTATGTCTTAAATGAAAATGAAACCCTTTTAGGAGTCGGCGGGTACGCCAAAAACTTTCATGATTTAAATCTTTTAGATGAAACGTCATTAGCAAAAGGAATCGTGAGTCTCTCTCTTCCTAAAACCTTTCAACTCGTGACAAATGAAAAGAAAAAACTACCCTTAGTTCTCTCACCAAATGAAACTCTTAACTATCAAGTTTCTATAGAAAAAACAGATTTAATTCATTATGAAAACAATGAATTGCTAGGAATGAAAGCTGGAACCAGTAAGGTAGAAGTTCTAATCCCTGTTGGCAATAGGACCATTCTTTTAACTAGTTTAGTTACGATAGAAGAAAAAGGTGGATTAACCGAAGAAGGAGTATTAAATCGTCTTGGCTTAAGAAAAAAAGAACAATACGTTTTAGGAATAACTTTAAATAGCTCTATAAAAACTTTCATCAATAAAGCAAACAATCTAAACGGTGTCACTCTAAAAAACTTTAAAAACACTCAGAATATGGAACTAAATGAGGGAATCATTGCAACAGGGATGAAGTTTACGCTAACCTTTAATCAACAAGATTATACCTATACTATTGTTATAAAAGGAGACGTCAATGGAGATGGACAAATCTACGCCACTGATTATGTTAAAGTTAAAAATCATATCATGGGTAAATCACTCTTATCAGGACCTTACTTAATTGCCGCAGACATAAACGAAGATGATAAAATCTATGCAACCGATTATGTTCAAATAAAAAACCATATTATGGGAAGACCTTTTAATTAAAGAAGAGCATAAATCAGAAATAAAAAAAATTTTAATTATACACCTAAATAATAAAAAAATAAATTGACAAATTTAAAATAGAAAAGGTATAATAAAATTACAATTCGTACTTATGTACGCATAAGAAAGAAGGTGAGTAAAAATCGCAACCATAAATAAAATAACAGACATTCAATTAAATGAAAGTTTTGTTAAAAAATATTTGTTAGGTTTAAAACCATTAGATAAAGCATTAAATGGAATCAATGAAAGTACTATTATAACTATTGGAGCAAGGCCTGGTATGGGAAAAAGTAATTTTATGAATAATATACTATTAAGTTTAATGGACAATTATAATGTTCCAACACTATATGTAAATTTAGAAATGAGTAAAGAAAAAAGTGCTCTAAAATTAGCCACCCTTTCAAAAGGAGAAAAATTTTCAGAAATTCAAAAAAATGAAAACTTAATGAAAGAAACAATGTCTGAACTCACTAAAAAGAATTATAATCTCTATCTTTCAGACGATTGCTTTACGGTAGAAGAACTAGAACAATTGATTAACGAAAATGGAATAAAATTCGTTATCATCGATTACATACAATTATTAAAAAGTAGTCAGAAAAGCTCTTCGTCTATCGATACCTATAATGAAGTATTAGATAAAATAAGAGCTCTTGCTAATCAGAAAAAATTAATCGTCTTTCTATTATCTCAAATTTCTAGAAATGTAGAACATAGAGAAAACAGTAGGCCCTTACTAATGGATTTAAAAAATAGCGGTAATTTAGAAAGTAACTCAGACATTGTCTTATTCTTATATCGTAAATATTACTATTCGAGTGAAAATAAAAATAACATTTTAGAAATCATCATTGCTAAAAACCGTTATGGTGGTATGGATACCGTGTACTTAGATTATAATCCTCAAAAAGAGAACTTTATAAATTACTAATGAAATAAGAATTGCCTATCACGAGCGTTTCGCAGTGACAATTAAAATGTATAAACAATACATATCTTACGATATGTAAAACCTCTTACGGGTTTACCAATAATGTTAGAATTCGAGGAATTAGTATGAAAAATCCTAAAAATTATGTTAGTTATATTTTAGATATTGATGAGGAATTACTTAATGAAGCATTAACCAAAAGTAAATACCATACCTTTAAAGTGCCAAAACGAAGTGGCGGGTATCGTACTATTGCATCACCTGATTGGAATCTAAAAAAAGTACAAGAAAAAATAAAAGAGTATATTGATAAAAAATATACTTTTTTAGAATGTCAATATGGCTTTATCAAAGGAAAAAGTATTGTGGATAATGCTATAATTCATAGTAAAGCGGGATACATTTTAAATATTGACTTAAAAAATTTCTTTCCCTCCATTCATTTTGGACGTGTTCGAGGCATATTTATGACTGAGCCATTTAATTTACCAAAAGAAGTCGCAACCATTCTGGCGAACCTTTCATGTTTTCACAATGCACTCCCTCAAGGATCACCAGCATCACCCAGTCTTTCAAATATTGTGTGTTATTCATTAGATAAGAAAATACTTCGTTTAGGTGAACAGTATCAATTTCACTATACAAGATACGCGGATGATATCACTTTATCGAGTCGAACCCCTTTTTCTGAAAAAATTGTCAAAAGAAATCAAGACAACGAAATTATACTTGGTCAAGAATTACGAAAACGAATCGAAAGAAGTGGCTTTACCATCAATGAAACCAAAACCAATTATAGTTGGCAACGGGAAAGAAAAGAAGTGACGGGTTTAATTGTTAATGAAAAAGTAAACGTAAAAAAAATTTACATCAAAAAATTAAGAGCATTACTGAATCGTTGTGAAAAAGAGGGGCTTTATGTGACCGCTTTAAATTATTTTAAAAAAGATGAAAAATATGATTGTCAAAATATACATAAAAATAAACTGATTAAGGAATTGAAAAAAGTAATAGAAGGAAGATTGAACTTTATAGCTATGGTTCGAGGAAAAGAAGACTTAGTTTTAAAAAAATACCAAAATCAATATTTAGAAATTCTAAAAAAGAATCGAGAATAAAAGAAGGAAATCAAAAAAAATGATTTCTTTTTTAATAGAATTTAGAACAAAAATCAATTATAATAAATAAAGAAAAGAGTATTATAATGAAAACATTGATAACACTAACCAATAAACAATTAAAGTTAAATAAAAAAAGAACCAAAATGACTTTATTGAGTATCATTTTAACATCGATGTTGTTATTCTCTATTGGTATAGGTGCCTCTACAATAAGAAAACAAAACATCACAGAAGCCTTAAAAAGTAGCGGCGATTTCCATGTTCAATTTGAAGATTTAGACTATCAATCTATAAAAATTTTACAAGAAGACAAAAAGATAAAATCAATTAAATGCACCCAGAAAAAAGAAGAAATTCCCATTAAATTAAACAATAACGAAGACACCATTTTAAACCTTTTTACCTACAATGAAGAGCTAAAAGAATATGTAACCCTAATAAAAGGAAGTGAGCCTCAAAATAATAATGAAATCCTAATATCAAACAATCTAGCAGAAGAATTGAATCTTGATCTTGAAGAAAGGATTCATAACTATAAAATAGTTGGAATTTATAACGAGAATAAATTAATTCAAGAAGACCATTATGATACGTTAAAAAGCGTTTATAAACCAGTAGCCTTCACAAAAGCGTTCATCGATCAATCTAACGCTCATACTTATTTTTTTATTACCTATAAAAGTTATTTTAATATTTATGATAAAATTGAGAAGACCGCTACTAAGTTAAATTTAGAACGTGAAGTGAAAAACAAAAGTGAATCTTTTAAAAATACCAACATAAATACGAGCTTATTAGTGGCTTATGGAGCGTATCAAAACAAATTAGATCAATTTCGTATTTATTTCTATTTAGGGATTGTTCTATCTATTATGAGTGTTTTTTGCTTTTTAATCATTTACAATTCATTTGAAATTTCCCTAATAGAAAGAAAAAAGGAACTAGGAAGACTAAAATGTATAGGAGCCACAAAAAAACAGATTTATAAAATGCTCCTTTATGAAGCTAGCTTAGTAGGATCCTTAGGAATCATAATTGGTTTTGGATTAAGCTTAGGGCTAATGGAACTCATTCTTTTATTTATAAATCAAACATTAAAAACAATATTACCGCTTCCATTTAAATTAAATTTAGAAATCTCTTTTCTCATTTTCTCCGTTTTATTTATCATCCTAACCATTTTTCTATCCGTTAGAAAACCCGCCAAAACAGCAAGTCATATTCCACCCATTCAAACAATCAGAAATACCGAAACCAATCTAAAAATAAAAAAATTTAGTTATCCCCTTATAAAAAAAATAAGTGGAGCTATCGGAGAACTGGCTTATAAAAACATTAAAAGAAACAGTAATAAATTCTTGCTCATTACCACCTCACTAACCATAAGCTTTGTTTTATTTATCGTTGGCTCTACTTTTATAAATTATTTTTTAGAACAAACCAAAAACACCTTTCATCATTCTTTTGATATAGACATCACTTTATTTGATAATGAGGAAAAAGACAATCAAAAAATCATTGAAGAAATTAAAAATATAAAATTAATGGATGACTATGTAGAATCAAAAATAGCTTTTCTCTATTTTCAAGCGGAAGAAGAATTTCTTAACTCAGAGTATTTAACTCAAAACAATCATTATCATACTCTTTCTTTAGTAGGTTTAGATGAAGAAAATTATCAAAAATATAAAAAAGAATTAGGATTAAAAGACGACCGAATGATTCTGTATAACTTAAAAGAAATTGAAAAAAATAATGAAAGCGAAACAATTGAAGCCTTTAAAGACAATCTGGAAAGAATAAAAATTTGTGAAATAGAAATCCAGGACCAAGAAAATACAACTCAGTATATTACACATGAGCCGTATTTAACTTTAGAAAATCTATACTTAACCAATAAGAATTACTTAAACAAATTTAATACACTGACATTAGTTGTAGACTTAAAACAATTTAATTATCTAGTCACCAACTTTATTAGTAAAAATACCAAAAATTTTAGTAGTATCACCAATGAAACGTATGAAGACTATTTAAAGAAATATTGGAAAATAGAAATAAATAGTCGAAAATTTAAAAAATTAGACGATGAAATAAATCAAATTGTAAAGAAATACGCCTCAAATCATATTCAATATGAAAATCGAGCACTAGAAAATTACGAAATCTATTTACTTTACCTTGTTATAAAAGGTCTCCTTTACTTTATTCTTTTATTTATAGCATTAATAAGTATTTTAAGTATGTTTAATACCCTAAGTTCAAACATCAACCTAAGAAAAATGGAATTTTCGATTTTAAGAAGTCTAGGAATGAGTCAGAAAAATTTAAACAAAATGATTCAACTCGAAAGTTTCTTTTTAATAATTAAAACGTTAATGATAGGCCTACCGATTTCTTTAACTCTAATTTATCTTCTAATAGAAGTTTCGAAATTAAATAGCAAAAAAAATGCACTAATCATGCTTTTTTCTACAAAATACCTAATACTTGCAACATTAAGTGTTTTAGTTATCATTTTAATAGTGATGAGGTACAGTGTTAAAAAAATAAAAAATACCAATATTATTGAGTCCATAAAAAATGAAAATATTTAGTGAATTATTTATAATTAATAGTATAATAAAAGAAATCTTAAGAGGAGTAAAAAGTTTATGAATCAAGAAAAATTTGGTCAATTAATTAAAGAAATAAGAAAAACAAATCATTTAACTCAAAAACAATTGGCTGAAAAATACCATGTAACATTCCAAGCCGTCAGCAAATGGGAACGTGGCTTAAACATGCCAGATATGATTTTAATAAGACAAATAAGCAAAGATTTTAATATTAGTTTAGAAGAATTATTTGATGGAGAAAGGAAAACACCAAATCGAAAGAATAAAAAAAGTCTCTTAATTATTTTAGTGACACTTTCTCTAATTCTTTTTACAGTCGTTCTTTTTAAGATATGGAATCAAAACAAAAACGATTTTCAATTTAAAACCCTTTCCTCTGAATGTAAAAACTTTAACATTTCTGGAAACATAGCCTATAACGAAAACAAATCCGCCATTTATATTTCAAACATTGAATATTGTGGAGAAGTTAATGAAGAGGAATATCAAACGATTGAATGTACTTTATACGAATCAAACGAAGAAATAGAAAAGAAAATTAGTGCTTATAAATACGAAGGACTCAATACGATTACATTAGAAAAATTTTTACAAAAAGTCACTTTTTCTGTTGATAATTACAAAAAAGTTTGTGAATTTTATAAAGAAGAGAGTTTATTTATTTCCATAAAAGCAACGACAAAAGATGAGAAAAACAAAACGTACACCATTCCTTTAACGCTAAAAAGTTGTTCTTAAAAAATCAACTTAAAGTTGAGCGGATTAAACCAAAAGACGATTGCCATTTTCTCTTTTTTTCTTTAAATTAAAAACAGAAGGAGGAAGAAAATGAAAAAAAATATAATATTAATTTTAGTAATGATAGTTTGTTTTGTAGGGGGAGGAGTATTTACTCATTTTGTATTCAAAGAAAAAAGAACCTTTGAGAGTCCCTTGCCCAAAGCTGAATTAGCAGAAGGATTGCGAGGAAAATATGGAATAGATAAAAACATTGATGAAACCAGCATTGACGAGTATTTAAATCGTACCGATACCGTTTATCGTGATGTGAGAATGCTCGTTGATACCGCTACTTGGGAAAATAAAGGTGGCGATCGTTACTTAAGTGGGTACATTGAAGGTTTTGAAGTCATTCCATCGGTTTATCTAGCGGGTTTTACTGATGAATACATTGAACAAAAAAAGCGTGAAAACGTAAGTGGTTTGTACACGGGAGAAACGTTATATACATTAGAAGAAGATGGGAGCTACACAGCAAATTATGAAGAATCTTTATCCATTTTAGAAGCCATCTTCCCAAAAGATAAAAATATTTTTATCATGTGTGGAGCTGGTGGCTATGCGGGTCAAGTTAAAGAGTTATTAATTGCTTTAGGTTGGGATAAAGAACGCGTTCGTGACATCGGCGGCTACTGGTATTATAAAGGCAACCATGCCATTGAAGTAAAAAGAACAAAAGACGGAAAAGATGTGTATGATTTTAGCAAAGTGCCTTATTATAATATTGATTTTGATGTCTTAACAAAGGTGAAAAAATGAAAAAATGGAAAATTATTCTTCCTATTTTATTAATAGGAGTGGTTCTCTCTCTTTTTTTCATCTTGAAACCCAAAAAACAAGTCTTCGAGTTAGAAGAAAAATATTACGGAGAAAATAAAATAACCGAGATAGAAGGACCAGAATTAGAAAAACTAATCAATGAAAAAGAAAGCTTTGCGATTTTTGTTTACCAACCGATGTGTATCACCTCATCAGACTTTGAAAGCGTTTTAAATGAATTTCTTAAAGAAAATAAAATTTCTATTTATAAAATTGCTTTTTCAAAATTAAAAGAACTGAAAGTTGGAGATAAAATAAATTATTATCCTTCATTTATTCTATTTGAAAATGGAAAAAGAATAGACTTTTTAGAAGCCAACAAAAACGAAGACTTACGTTTTTATGAAAGTAAAGAAGGTTTTAAAGATTGGTTTACAAAATATATTCATTTAAAAGAAGTAAACAAGAATTCATCCGTTTCTAATGAAACAGAGGCTGAAGAAACACCAGCACCATCCAAAAATGTTCATTTAGAAAATGTAAAAAAAGAAAAAAACAAAGTGAATATCTATTTCTTTTGGGGAGACGGATGTCCTCACTGTGAAGAAGAATTTAAATTTTTTGAAAGTATAAAGGAAGACTACGGCAAACTTTATAACCTATACCCTTTTGAAGTTTGGTACAACAAAGAAAATAAGGAAAATTTAGAATTATTTGCTCGCCAAATGAACGATACCATTAAAGGTGTTCCTTATACCATCATAGGAAACCAAACTTTTAAAGGTTTTAAAGAATCTTACAAAGAAGAATTGATAAAAGCTATCGAAACAGAATCAAAAAAAGACTTCGATGTTTACTTTGATAAAATAAAAGAATAGTAAAATTTTAAAAATGACTATTTTTTTTATTGCCTTTCTGACAAGTTATAAATATAATAGAAGCTATTCAACAAGGTGAGATTATGGAAAAAATAAAACAGCTTTCTTTTTTAAAAGAAGAACCAAAGAAAGAACAAAAAAAATTTTTTGATGAAACATTAGAATTTATAAAAAAAATGCAAGAAGAAAGTGATTATCTGGAGCAAATAAAAGAAGAATTTTTGTATTATCTAGATTTAGGACTAAATGAAGAAGAGTTAAAAAATTTTTACGTGCACGCTCATAAAGCTTTCAATGCGTTTATAGCTGGTTACTTTGAAAAAAAAGACCCCTTATACTATAGTCAATTGTCTAATAAATATCAAGAATTTGTCAAAACGTATCATAAAGTAGGAAATCTTTTATTATTTTATTTGAATCATCTTCATGATTTTGAAACAAATCAACTAGATAACAATACTCTAGATCGGATAGAAACTTTTATTTTAAAAGACAGAATCGAATTTCAAGATAGAGAAGCACTTAAAGTTTTTGAAAAATTAAAAAATAAAAAAAATTACCAATTTTTTGTGAAAATGGATGAATCAGACTTAAAGAAGAAAAGAGTAGAAAATGTTAAAGAACTTGATTTTATATTAACTAATTTTTTTGTTTTGAATTACGATAAGAAGAAAAATCCTGTGATGTTTTATAACGGAACGGATGAAAATAAAAAATACGCTATTGAAATTGCTTTAGAATATTTAAGTCGTATATATTCGGTTAATCATTACCACAAAATAGAGAATGATTATGTAATAGCCTTAGAAAAATTTATTGTAGATAAAAATCAACAAGACATTATCATGACAAACTCTAAATTATGTATAACAAAATCTATTTTAATGGCAAGAATAAATGCTAGAAACGTTTTTGGTCATGATACAAATGCCTTAAAATTAGTTTTAAAATAACCAAAAGAATGATGTAAAAATAGTAGATAAGAAGAAAGGAAAAGCAATATGGATACAAATCAAAAAACGCCTCTTTATTTTTATCACCTTGTAAATAAAGATGTCAACTTAAGTAAAGGTTTAAACAGTTTACAATATATGTACGATCATAAAATGTTTAAAGAATTTGATAAAAACGTCTTAAAATATAAACAACGCATAATAAATGAATGGGGATTAAAAGAATACCATGGAAAAGAAAATTTAACTAGAGAAGATTATATCGAAGCGTTAAAAAAATTTCGTGGTCAAAATGGTGCCTATTACATTTATTTCTTTCGCTATCCGCCTTTTATAAATTTAGGAGATAAAATAAAAGAATTATCCAAAGTTAAAGATATTTATCGAATAAATATACATGATGAAAAATTGGCTACGCAAATTGAAGAAATCTTTTATGGCTATGATTTAAGTTATAGTGATAATCAAAAATTAGATGAGAATTATTATGAACAAATAAAGATAGAAGACTATTTTAAAAACTACGATGACCAACGAGAAATGAACTTTAGTACTTTAAATCATATTGGTATTGCTTTTAAAAATGGCAATTGTCCAAAAATTTATTTAGAAAAAATAAATTGGCCTGAAACTCTAGAAGACATAAAGCAAATTGAAGGAGAAGAAAAATGATTTATGAATGTCCGCCGCTTTACTTCATGATATTGGTTTAAGTGAAAGTGATACCAACAAAAAAGAACATGCTTTAAGAAGTAGTAAGATGTTTCGTAAGTACTTAGGAAACACAAACGTTACGGAAGAAGAAAAAAAGATTTTAGAACATGCGATTCAAGATCATGGCTCTGGAAACGAAGTAAATTCATTTATAGGACTTTCTTTAGTCTTAGCAGACAAATTAGACATCACTTATCATCGAACCATTAATTCTACCATTCAAGATAACATCAATAAAGAAGTCCAAAAAATAAAAAAGTGAGTATTGAAATAACCGCAGAAAATTTAATTATAAATTATGAAACTTTAGAAAACATTGACTTAACTATACTTCAAAAAGAATGGGCAAAACCCTTTGAAATTCCTAAAAAAATGGCAAAAATTTTAGAAAAAAACTGTATCTTTAAAATAAACAATCAAAAAATAGAAATCTAGCAAATACTATAAATAGCATAGATTTATTTAAAAAACAATCGAATCTTAAACATTATTTACGATAGTTAATCGTTTATCAGTTAAGTTTATATTGACATAATCGGTAGCTAGCAAGTTTCATAAGTTTAACTAAAAGAATTCCCTTATTACAATTAAAAGAAGTTAAAATGAATATGGAGTATGGAAGAGTTTTACTTAGAGTATAATTTAGACATAAGAAGTCTTTATGATTTGAATTGAAAATTGGAGGCAATTAATGGACAATGAATTAATTAAAAATGATAATGAAATTAATACTATATTTGATAATATAAAAGAATTAGTTATTAATAGTAGAAATAAAGTATATAGTGCTGTAAATACGGAAATGCCTAAGCTTTATTGGAATATTGGCGAGGCAATTATGGAAATCCAACAGGGAGATGAAAGAGCAAGTTATGGTGATGCTGTTTTGGAGAAACTATCACAAAAATTAACGAATGAATTTGGCAAAGGATTTTCTAAAAGAAATTTAGAGAGAATGAGAAAATTCTATATTTATTTTCCAATTGCGACAACAGTGTCGTCGCAATTAAGTTGGTCACATTATTTGGAATTAATAAAGATAGAGGAAGAAACTAAAAGGAATTTTTAATTCAATGAATGTATAAATACTAAATGGAGTGTTAGGGAACTTGGGAGGCAAATCGGTTCTCTATTATATGAAAGATTAGCCTTATCTACTAATAAAGAAAAAATCTTAGAACTTGCAGAGAAAGGTCAAATTTTAGAATCAAGTAAAGATTTAGTAAAAGATCCATTTGTTTTAGAATTTCTTGATATTAAAGAAAATACAGATTATTTAGAAACAGATTTAGAAAAAAATATATTAGAGCATTTAAAGGAATTTCTATTAGAATTCATAATTAAAAGATAAATGGAGGAACGGAAATGAAAGATTATATATTTATAATTGGTCCTAGTGGTATTGGAAAGACTACTTTGGCAAAAGAATTGTATAAACATTATAATGGAGTTTATTTTGAACAAAACATGATTCCAGAGTTTGGCATACCAGATAATGTTGATGAAGGAAAATTCGAAGAAGAAATAATGTGGGAATCTTTTATTTTATTATTAAAATATTTTTATGATAAAGGTCTAAAATATATTATAGCCCTTGATTTCAATGACATTAGATCAAGGGAAATACCACAAATATTTAAAGGTACCAATTTTGTTACTTTAAAATTAATTTCAAGTGATTATGAACAAAATAAAAGACAAATGATTGCTCGTGGTTCCGATGGATTAATTGACTTGGAATTATTAGAAATATCTACAAAAAAAATTATGGATAGAGATCTATTGCCTAATGAAGTTATCTTAGATATAGTAGGCAAAAGTAAAGAGGAAGTATTGAAAGAGGCAATTGATTTAATAGATAGTTTTAATTCAAAATTAGATTACGAATACAATGTTCCAGATAAAAGTTTATTTTATTCTTGGGTACAAAGTGATGGATTAAGGAAATAAAGGAGATTAGGTTTATGGCAAAATTAATTTGTATATGTGGAAAAATTGGTTGTGGCAAAACTTATTATGCGAATCAATTAAAAGAAAAAGAACATGCTGTGATTTTATCTACAGATGAAGTAACTTATGATTTAACAAATAATAAACAAGGGGAAGATTATGATGAATTTGCTAGAAGAGTGAATTTATATTTAAGAAAAAAAGCAGTAGAAATTGTTAATGCAGGATGTACTGTAATTTTAGATTGGGGATTTTGGGTAAAGGAAAATAGAAATGAAATTAAAGAGTATGCCAAAGAACATAAAATTTTATTAGAAATGCATTATATTGATATTGATGATACAACTTGGTATGAAAATATAGAAGAAAGAAATAGTAAAGTTCTAGCAGGTAATGGAGGTTCCAGTTTTTATGTGGATGAAGGATTATTAAAAAAGGTTTCCTCTATATTTGAAATTCCCCAAAAAGAAGAAATTGATGTTTGGCATGTCCCAGATAGAAAAAAATAAGAACATAAATATTTAGGTCATTGTAGAAGTTAAAAAATGGTTATACCAACCTGAAAAATTAGAGAAAAATAGGAGTTCAAGAAAAGCGATTAATAAATCAAAGTGGAGGAAAAAAATGATTGAATATAACTACCATACCGAAGAAGTCCCCAAAAATATGAGAATTACGCAAGTCTCTGGCATTATCTTAAATGAGAAGAAGCAAGTGCTGATTTATCAAGAAAAAAATGGGAATTATCGTATTCCAGGCGGACATCCTGAAAAAAATGAAACGCTAGAAGAAACCCTAAAACGTGAAGTATTAGAAGAAGTAAATATAATAATTTCCGATATTTCCTATTTAGGCTTCCAAGAAGTCAATGGTGATACAAAGGATTCCTATGCCCAAGTAAGAATGTTAGCCACTATTAAATCCATTGGTGAAGAAAGACCTGATCCCGCCGAACATGAAACCTACCAAAGAATTTTGATTCCCTTAAAAGAGTTAAATAATTACTTGAATTGGGGAAGTGTTGGAGATGAAATGACGCAGCAGGCCTTAAATAAAATAAAGGGAGTAGAATGAAAGAAGAAATTAGGAAAATCAAAAAAATCATTAAAGAAAATCCTGAAAAACGCATTTTGATTTTAGGAACTAGAATTAGTGGCAAAAAAGAATTAATGAACGAACTAAAAATCGACGATTTTGCAAGTCTTTATGACCAAAAACTCACCCTCCAATTTGGCTACATCGATCTTAGATATATCACTGACGAAGAAAAAGAAAAAGTAAAAAAGAGCATCCAAATAAAACCAGATACCCCCATGTTTAGTGAAGAAATCATTTCAAGTGATCTCATCCTCTTTTTAAACTTAAACGAAAACTTATTAAAAATAAAAGCCTATCTCGAACAAGTTTCCTTTTATACTATTTTAAATACCCAAAACAAAATAAAAACCTCCCTTAAATCCGTAAAATCCCCAATAAAAACAATAAACGTAAAACCACATGCCATCGATTTAAAAAAAGAAAAACGAATCGTTTATCTTTGTGGGAAATTAGATAACATAAACTTCACCGATAAAAGACAACAAGAATTTAAAGACAGAATTGAAAATGAATTGGCTTGTCAATTTCCCTACATAAAAAAAGCCAACATCCTAGACGAACTAAAAAGAAAACAGGGCTTTCTAGCAATCATAAAAGAAGATTTATTACCAAAAAACAGTATAGAACTGGATAAAAAATACCGAACATTCTTTAAAAACTTTACCTATGTTTACATCATCACTCAAGACGTAAAAAAACAAAACAAATACCATTTAAAATACAGTCCTTTTTATTTTGTCAACGAAAACTACTTTGAAGACGAAACCCTGTACCGTTTATTTCTTAACAACTTATTAACAAATAAATCACGTAAAATAAGTGCCCAAAGAAGAGAAAAACTAGAAGAACTAAAAAAATATTTAAAAGGAAAAGAAACCTTCACCACTAAAGAACTAAAAACAGTTTTTTTGCAATCGGAACGCCAAATTGAAAGAGATTTAGAAGACTTAAATAATCTTTACCAAAATATCGGGTACGATTTTAAAAAGAAAGAATGGTTCCAAATAAATGCAATTACAAAATAGCCGAAAAAATAGTGTTTAAAACAGATAAATATAAAAAAGAATGTCGTTTACTAAACGGCTTTTTTACTGTGTTATAATGGAAGTAGAAAAGGAAAGAGAGTATATGAATCAAATAAAAATAGCAAAAAAATTATTAACCCAAGAAATTAATTTATGGATTTCTAGAGAGTGGGGGTCTACCATAGATTTAACACCACTACTAACCAACATCATTTATGAAACAGCCATAAAAGAAAACAAAAAAGTCTTACTCATAACCTCAGTGAATGACATTCCTGAAGACACGAGCTGGTTTCATGCCAACCTCGTTTCGCGAATTTCCAACATTGACCTAGAAAAAACACTCGCTTATTTAGCCCCATTTAGTTATCAACAACGACTAGAAGAAAGGCAAGTCGTAAACGATTTACCAAACAAAGAAGCCTTTTTCGCCTCTTTAGAAACCATCAAAAATAGTCACTTTCAAATAAACGAATCCATCTATGCTGACTATGGCAACCTTTACTTTATTTTTGATGAACATTATAAAAATACAAAATATGATTTAGTTATACTAAAAGACATCAATAGTTGTTTAAGATATGAACAAAAAAAATTAGAACAAGAGCTCCAAATCCCCTATGAAGAAGCAAGAGTAAAAGTTTTAGAAACCATTCAGAACTACGCCCGTAAAACCAATACCCAATTTTTATTTTTAGAAGGAGGACTTTCTGGCTATGGAAGCCTAAACTTTTATAAGCACCATAACGTAAAAGTAATCGACTATAATGCAAAAGAGGGGATTTATCATTTTGACACGGGCGAAAAAGTAAGCCTCAATTCAAAGACAAATGAAATTTTAACATTTGAAGAAAATGGAATCGAAAAAACATTTGAAACCCGCTTCACCAATAATAAAATCAGTGTATTATATAGTGAAGAAAACCAAGAGGCCCTAACGCTTCTAAACATCCTAAAAGAACAAGTTTTAAAAGAAAACACCCAAATAAGAATTTGTGACTTTGATGGAAAACTAAAAAATAATTCGCTAAATTGTACTTATGAAAACTTTGAAGACACTGAACTTTTTAAGAAAATAGACTTAGAAACTGAGATTTTAAACTTAGAAAACCATTATGATTACTTAATCATAAATGACTTTATCACTTTCCAAAAACGTTGTTCGAAAGAGGGAGAAGAAATAGTAGAACAACTTTACCAATATGCCAAATATGAAAACACCAAAATCATCATCTTGAATGCCTATCAAATACGTCACCCTAAAGAAGATTTACCCTTTTATCATAACTTTAGTAAATTTACCCAAAACATCATCACCACTTTAAAAAGAGACGATGAAAAAGTAGACTTAATCTTTGAAGAATCCAACCAAAATCCTGAAAGAATCTTTGCCTTTGAAAGGAGCAACTCATGAACCCAAAAATTTCAATTATCACGAGTATGAATAACAAAGAAAGAATACTTTTTTTTATCAACCTTCTAAACGAATATGCCCTAAATCAAAACAAATCCGTCTTTCTTCCAATATTTTATGTTCCCAAAAACTTTTACTTAAGTAAACTCATTGCCTTATTATCAGGAGAATCCTATAAAATCATCGAAACCTATTTAGACCCAACGTTAGGCGTTAGCCACACTACTAAAGAAAAAATCAATCCCACCAAATTTGTAAATGCCATCGAAAAAATTCGTTCATCCGACTTAATCATGAGCAAAAACAAATTTTCGGACGAAACTTATTTAGAATTTATATTTGAACATAACTCAAAATACGATTGTATCCTAATCGATGACTTTGATGATTTTATTAGTAGCACCCCAGAAGACATAGAAACCATTTTTAATCAAATCGAAAACTATGCGAAAGAAAATCAAAGTGAAGTTATTTTATTTATGAATGAAAAAGATATAGAGAATTATCAAATTCCTAAAAATTATCAAATAGGAAAAATAGAAAACGAAATAAAAATAACCTATAACAAAGAAAATTTTTCGATTGAGGAGATAGACTAAATGGGCAAAATGAACATCTTAATCGGTGACATCACCACTGATGAAATCTTAAAAAATCATGATTGTATTGTAAACCCAACCAACCCCGCTATGCGTATGGGGATGGGGGTAAGTGGTGCCATATTTAAAAAAGCAGGCGTCCAAGTACTAGAAGCCTACACAAGCGAAAAATATCATATCACGTATGACAGTAACGCCAATGAAATGAAAGTCGGAGAAATACGAATCACTCCTGGATTTAACTTAAATATGGACATTCTTTTTGTTCAAGGCCCTCGTGTTTGGGACTATAAAAATCCTTTAGAAATTCTAAAAATAACTTATCAAAACCTATTGGATGAATTGGGTGTAAAATCCTACAAAAACATCTTACTCCCAAGTATTGGAACAGGAGAATATGGCTTTACGCATGAAGAAGTAGGACCCATGTTAAAAAACATGATTAGGGACTTTGTAAAAAATCACGACATCAATATTGATTTAATTTTATACGAAAGCGAGGTAAAAAAATATTATGAATGAAATCCTTCATTGGGTCCACACCAAAACAAATAAAGAGAGTTTAATAGAGATAAAAGAGTTAATGGAAACAGAAAAAAACTTTATTTTAGCCAATAAAGAAGATATCTCCGATTTTTATCAAGTAAATTTATTAACTAAAGAACAAAACAAAAACTTCATGTATGGCATGGAAATAACCACTAAAGAATCACTTTCCTATATTGTCGTTGCCAAAAACAACCAGGGGATAAAAGAATTATTTAAACTACTTTCATTAAAGGAAATAACCCTCGAAAATTTAAAAGGATGCCCAAACGTCGTCACTATCTTAATCCAAGAAGTACCAAACGCACTGGATTTTTATTATGATTATATTGGAATTCCTAGCACAACGAAGAAAGAACAAGTTTTAAAAATCCTCGACTCCGCGAAAAAACAAAACAAAAAAGTTTTAATCCTAAATGAAGTCCGTTACCTAAAAAAAGAAGACAAATTAGCCTGGGCCATTCTAATGAACCAAAAAATGGAACATTTAAAAGACTTTCACTTAAAAACAAAAGAAGAACTTTGGGAAGAATTTTCTTATCTTGATGAACCAATCAAACATGAAATTTTTATTGAAAACCAAAAGACATTAATAAATCAGATAGAAAAAATAACTCTTGAAGAACCTAAAGAACCACAGATAGAGAAAGCAGAGGAAAAATTAAAAACCTTAATAGAAAAAAAAGTTCAAGAAAAATATGGTAAAAATATTCCTTTGGAAGTCCTAGAAAGAATAAAGCTCGAACTAAAAAGTATTTTCGCCCAGCATAACGCAAGCATTTATCTCATATGGGCAGAAATTATGCAAGGTGCAAAAAGTGAGTTATCCTCTTCAAGAGGAGCAGTCGCTTCCTCATTTATTGCCTACTTATTAAACATCACCGAATTTAATCCCATAGAAAAAAACTTAGCCCCTGAAATATTTTATGGAAGTCACTTTGATAAAAAGCCAGATATCAATATAAACTTTGCTTATGAAAGAGAAGAAATCCTAAACACCTTAGAAGAAAACTACAACATTTATTATTTAAGAACTGAAAAAGTTTATTCTCCACAAGAAGCCTTAAAAAAAGTTGAAGACTATTGCCTAAAATTTAACCTCACATTAAAAAATGAAGAAAAAGAAGCCTTAGCCTTAAAAATCGTTGGAGTAAAAATGACCGAAGGAATCCATGCGGGCCGAAACTACATCTTCCCAAAAGAAAATGACCAATCTTTTCTTCCCTTTAAAATAATAGGAAATAAAAAAATCATTCAAATTCCAACAGAAAACTTAAAAATCACCAGTTTTGGCATCCTAGAACACTCGTTACTAACCTTATTAGAAGAAATTCAAAACCAAATTCAAGAAGACATTCACGAATTAGTCATCGACAATCGTACCATTTCTTTATTTAATAGTCCCAAAGTATTAAAAATAACTAAAGAAGAAATTACTTATCCATTTGGAATACTAGGCTTTCATGAATTTTTATTAGACTTTATAGAAAAAAAGAATCCCTCTTTAAAACTTTACTCTCAAGAAGACTTAATAAAACTCTATGGGCTTTTTCATGGTACAGACACTTGGTATGAAAACGCTCAAGAATTGCTTGAAAAGAAAATTTGTGAGTTAAAAGACACCATTTCTTCAAGAGAAGACTTATTAGCAACCTTATTAAACTATCAATTTGAAAGAAAGGATGCCTTAAAAATAATGGAAGACATCAGTTTTGGAAGATTAAAAAAGGAGAATTGGGAAGAATATAAAAAATTAATGCAAGAAAAGAAGATGCCTGAATGGTTAATCGACTCCATTGGCAAAATAAAGTACCTTTTCCCGAAAGGGCATCTCTTATCTTATAGCGTAATGTTTTTAAGACTTGCCGAACTAAAAATAGATTACCCTGAAATTTTTTATTCTACTTACTTTAAACAAAACGAAATAAATCCTCATAAAACTAGGGAAGAAATAGAACAAGCATTAAGAACTGAAACAAAATTAACAGAACAACTAAAATTGAAAACACTATTAGAAAGTAAAATAGGAGATGTTTTATGAAAGTGAAAATTTGGAAAGGAACCGACCAAATAGGAGGCTGTATCACTGAAATCAAAACGGAAAACACCAAAATTATCATCGATTTTGGAAGTGACCTTGACGAAGAAAAGGACTTTGAAATTGAAGGATTAACCAAAGGAACTCCCGCTTATGATGCCGTCTTCATTACCCACAGCCATGGTGATCACATTGGACTTATCCACAATATCTTAGAAGATATTCCCATTTATGTTGAAGAAATTTCAGAAAAAATCTATCATCTATTAAATGAATTCACCTCTAAAAAATACCCCAAAAAACAAACCTTACACTTTAACTTTCATAAACCCATAACCATTAAAGACATCACGATCACTCCATTTTTAGTCGATCACTCTTCCTATAATGCAGCTATGTTTTTAATCGAAGCTGAAAACAAACGAATCTTGCACACGGGGGACTTCCGAAATCATGGAAGAAAAGGCACTCTTTTTTTAAAAGCAATCAAAGAAATAGGAACTGTTGACCTAATCATAACAGAAGGAACAACCTTAGGAAGAAAGAATGAAAAAAGTAAAACCGAAGAAGAACTAACCCTAGAAGCGACTGAAATATTTAAAAAATATGACCAAGTGTTTATTTTACAGGCGTCTACCAATATCGACCGTATCACAACCATTTATAAAGCAAGTCGAAAAACGAACAAAAACTTTATCGAAGACTTATTCACCGCGAATATCGCTACTCATCTACAAAACAACAAAATTCCCAATCCTCAAAATTTTTCTAATGTTTACGTTTGGATTCCGACAAAATATAAAAAGAAACAGAAAGAATTTAAAAAAATGTACATCGAACCCTTTAAAAAATACAGCAAAAAGGAAGCCTATGAAAACAAAAAATATACACTACTTGTAAAAACTTCCATGTTAGAAGACATAGAAAAACTCTACGCCAAAAAGAAAATTACGAATGCGGTTCTTCTATACTCCATGTGGGAAGGGTACCAAGAAAAAGAAGAAATGAAAGAGTTCTTAGAAAAAATAAAAAATTATGAAATTTATGATAAAATAAACTTACATACATCAGGTCATGCTAGTATTGAAACCATCGCTTTATTAAATAAACTTAAAGCCAAAGAAGTCATTCCCATACACACGACAAATGCCAAAGAACTACAACAAATCTTAGAGAATGTTTATTTAATCAAAGACGAAGAAGAAATAGAGGTATAAGAAATGGAATTAAAAGAATTAATAAATATTGTAAAAAAAGATGAAGAACTGATTATTAGGTATCGCGAAGACAATCAAAAAGTATATTATTTAGGGCAAAGACTTCTTGACATTGATTTAAAAAACAACATAGTCACCTTGCCTGAAACTTTAAAATTAAGTGGAAAAGAGTTTAAAGAAAAAAATTATCAAAAATATATCAAAGCGATTAAAAAACTCAATCAATATAATCCTTATTTTGAAATCATCTGTGAAACCGCAACCATTGAATTTACCAATGCCAACTTAAGCAACTTTAAAAAGAAACTAGAAAACTTAGAAAATATTGTAAAAAAAGAGGAATTATCCCAATCTTTACAAGAATTAGAAAGTTTTAAAATTGAATTTAAAGACATCAATACCATTGAGAGTGTCATCGAAATACAACAAGAACTCTTAAAAGTTACAGTGGATAAGTCGCCTTTAAAAAAGCCTAGTTTTGATATTAAATTTTTATTAAAATATGAACAATTAGAAAGTGTTACATTAAATGAAATCATTATGCAAATGAAAGAATTAATAAAAAAATACAATTTAGAATTTGTAGGGAATAAAGACGAAAAAATGTTTCAACAATACATGATGAAAAAAGATTGTAGTGCGGTGATTCAACAAAATGCCTTGCCATTAGAAGTTGAGGTAGTCATCTACCCTTATCGCGGTTCAAAAGGACAGCAAGTTTTCGTTTATGATAATAAAAAATTTCAAGAAACAACCCTTTGGAATGATACGAAATTTAGTGGCCGAATTGATAATGCCTATGTAGGAGAAAACAAAAAAATAATATTTGTTGAAATTAAAGCCGACAATAACGTCATTTCTATTGAAAACAATGGGGTATTAAAACACTTGCATGATATGCGCTTATTTTTTGAAAATAAAAGGGCTCTAAATGAAACAATAAACAGATTAGAAGAAGGTTACAAAATCAAAACAGGCGATTTGAGTGGTTTAGATAAAACCACATTTAAGTATTACATTCTTTGTGGGTATACCAGTGAAGAGAAAAAAGAAAATTGCATTCATTTAATTAAGGAAGACGTCGTAAAATATAAAGAGCAAGTAATTAAACCTTACCAAAAAATAGCGCACTTAATAGAAACAAAGTTACTATTTGTAAAAATAATTAAGGATGAACAGGGTAATATCGCCCAAATAGAAGTGCCAGAAAAATACGATTACACCGAAATTTTAGAAATCAATTAAAATTTATTGTAAAAATAGTAAAAAAGATTAGCATATTTAATAAATATGTAGTATCATATAAACATATATGAATTAAGGCGGGATGGTATGAAAAGGAAATCTATCTTTTTAATAAGCTTAATGTTTCTAACATTAATGAGTATATATGGTGTAAGTGGAACCATGGCTAAATACGTTTCATCAGTTGATATCAGTGATGAAGCAAGAGTCGCGAAATGGGACATAGGCATAACAAGAGAAATTGACTTATTTCGTGATTCTTATTTTAATGAACAAGGAGCTAAAATGGTACAATCTGGGAACTTAGACGCAATTGTTGCGCCTGGAACAGAGGGAGAATACACCTTTACCATTACAGGTATTCCCGAAACCAATTACACTTTAAGAATTGAAGTATTAGAAGCATTAGATACCGTAGGAAGAATGACTTACAGTTTAGATGGAATCTATAACAACTTAGACATCAAAACTTTGAAATTTTTCTTAGAAAATTTATTGAGAGAAGAAGACGTTTATCCCGCAAATAAACCTTTAAAAGTCAATCAACATACCATAAGTTGGAAATGGAACTTTTATGAAGATGATGACATGGATAGAACAGACACTTCTTTAGGAGAAAGTGCTATTTCTGATCATGAATCTGAAAACTATAACGATCAACCAATGGTTAAATTAAAAATAAAAGTGATTGCTGAGCAATCAACCAAAGAAGCAAATGTAAATTTAAATTAGTTTTTTTGAACGGAGAATAAAAATGGATTGGCTAGAAATAAAAGAGTTTTTAAAAGACACTTTAAAAATTGTTATTTTTGTCGTGGTAATCTTATTTATCATACAATATGTTTTTTCAGTAACAAAAGTCGTAGGAAATTCGATGCATCCTACTTTAAAAGATGAAGAATTGTTTATATTAAGTAAATTTAATTATCGTTTTACAGATGTAAAAAGGGGAGATATTATTTCATTAAAATATGCAAATACAAAGTATTTAATAAAAAGAGTAATAGGTCTTCCAGGAGAAAATGTGTATATTAAAGACAGCACACTTTTTATAAATAATGAAAAATTTGAAGAATCCTACATTAGTAAAGAATTAGAATACGATGATTTTTATTTAAAAGATTTAGGATACGATAAAATCCCCGAAGGAATGTATTTAGTTTTAGGAGATAATCGCGTTGATTCTTTAGACAGTAGAGAAATAGGGTTAATTTCAAAAAAAGATATTATTGGAAAAATTGCCATTCGCTTTTGGCCATTAAATCGTTTTAAATTTATATAAAATTGAAATATTGAAACCTCAATAGTTTTTTTGTGCTGAAATAGTGAACTTAAGAAAAAGAAATTATATAAAAATCATATCATTATTTATTCTTGATACAATAGAATAATTTTATCTTTAAGTAAGAATGGATATTGCAAAAAGCAGGATAAACGTGTATATTATATAATAGAGGAAGGTATGTAAATATGAACAAAAAAAGAGGCATAGTTATTGCCGTAGTATTATTTTTATTTTTAGGAACAAGTACTTTTGTTTTTGCGAATCCTAGTCAAGATGAAATTAAAGGAACAAGAACAAAAGATGAGCAAAAAACAAATAAAACGGATTCAGATAAGCCAAGTAATGAAAACACAACTAATCCAGGGGAAATCAATCCTCCTGAAGGGACAGAAGATGATATTTTAAAACCAAATGAAACCGATACTGATAATAATGGTGAAAATATTATAATTAATCAAACGAAACCGAATCGTCCTAATAATAATGGAACAACAAATAATAACCCAAACAATAATCAAAATCAAAACAACAGCAATAATAACAATAATACTCAAGTTCCAGATAACAATGAGGAAAATCCCACAAAACCCGAATCACCAGATTTAAATGAAGAGAACAAAATTAAAGATGCTGAAGAAGCCTTAGATAAAGCTGAGAATAATTTAACACAAGAAAATATTAATGACGCACAGGATAAAATTAATCAAATAACAGATCCAGATAAAAAACAAGAACTACAAGACAAACTAGATGAATTACAAAATAAACTTGATGAAGAGAACAAAATTAAAGATGCTGAAGAAGCCTTAGATAAAGCTGAGAATAATTTAACACAAGAGAATATTGATAAAGCTCAAGATAAAATTAATCAAGTCACAGATTCAGATAAGAAACAAGAACTACAAGATAAACTAGATGAATTACAAAATAAACTTGATGAAGAAAACAAAATTAAAGACGCTGAACAAGCAATAGAAGATGCAAAGAATAATTTGACTCAAGATAATCTAGATAATGCACAAGACAAAATTAATCAAATAACAGACCCAGACAAGAAACAAGAATTACAAGATAAATTAGATGAATTACAAAACAAACTTGATGAAGAGAACAAAATTAAAGATGCCGAAAATGCTCTAGATAACGCTGAGAATAATCTAACTCAAGATAATTTAGATGATGCACAAGATAAAATCAATCAAGTAACAGATCCAAATAAAAAACAAGAACTACAAGATAAATTAGATGAGTTACAAAACAATTTTATTATAAAAAAATTAGTTCAAACTTTAGAAGAAAAAGTAACAAATGCAACAAATAAAGCAGAAATTGATGGAGCACGAGATTACAGAACAAACAATCAAATCACAGATAAAGTAAATGCTTTAGAAAATGAAGAGTTAAAAAATGAACTAACATTGATTCTAAATGAACTAGCTAAAATCCTAGACGATACAATAAGTCCAATCATTGAAGGCATTGAAAATAATGCTTATGTGAACACAGCAGTATCCATTTCAATTAAAGATCAAAACGAATTTAAAATTTATTTAAATAATGAAGAAGTAACACAAGACAATCTTTCAAACATCACTGAAGATAAAGTTTACAATTTAGTAGTAATTGATAAAGCTTTTAACCAAACTGAAATTCAATTTACAATTGATACCCAAGCTCCTATAATAGAAGGTATTGAAAATAATACGACTTATGAAGAAAATGTAACCATCACCGTTTCAAATGAAACTCAAGAAGTAATCGTTTATTTAACGAAAGATGGAGAAAATATTCCATATACATTAGGAACAGAACTATCTGAAAATGGAACGTATACTATTTACGCTTTAGATAAAGCACACAATAAATCAGAAGAAATAACCTTTACGATTGATAAAAATGAGGATGAACCATTTGTATTTGAAGATATGACTTTCTTTACAACCGATCATATTAGTGTCAAAAATACCGCTTATTCATGGATGAAAATCTACAGTCCTTATGAAAGTACAGATTTTGTAAAAGAATACACAGTTACTTATAGTACAGTCTATAAAATTGAACTTTATGATGAAGACAAAAACTTAGTCAATACAGTAAACATGGTTTACAACAAAGAAGAAAAAAGTATTCTTAAAAATACAATGAAAGCATTTAATATGAGGTAAAAGAAAATGGCGTACATGAAGTTTAAAGAATTAACAAAATATTTTGATTTTAAAACAGAAATTCTAGACAGCGAAACACTTCCAGATTACACCAAAGAATACATAAATCAAGAATTTGAAAAAATAGTCTTAGCCTATAAAAATAACAAAGACTACGTTGTTTTTACCAACAAAAGAATGATTTTATTTGACCGTGACACTGTAGCGATTTATTACAAAAAAATTCACATGGTTCCTTATAAATCCATTTCAACAAGTGCAATAAATTATAAACCAGGAAAAGTGGAACTCTTATTTAGTTTAGACAGCGGTTATCAACTTCATATTAACTTTATTAGTATGAATCATGATAAAAAAGAAAACTTAAAAAAAGTTTACAAACTCATGATGAACACAATTATATAAACTAGAGCAAACTCTAGTTTTCATTTTATAAAAAGAGAAAGGAGACTTTAAAAATGAAAAAAAAGAACCCCGTTCTAATAGGAGGAGTGATAATTTGTTTTCTTCTTTTTTTATTCATTTCGCAAGTATTGTTTACAGATAAAATAATCTTTATAGACACGAAAGTATACACCAGTTTAAATCACTTTCTTATAAATGATGCATTAACAAACATCATGAAAAGCGTGACTTGGGGAAGCCATCCCATCTTTTTAATCTTTCTTTTATTAGTTATAACCTTAATTATTAAAGATAAAAAGAAAGTAGTGGCAACTTATATCAATCTTTTTGGAATCATTTTCTTGAATCAAACCTTTAAACTAATCGTAAAAAGACTAAGACCACTATCCATAAACCTCATCACTGAAACCGGTTATAGCTTTCCCTCAGGTCATGCCATGGTTTCTTTGTCTCTTTATGGCTTTTTAACCTATCTAATCCTTCAAAAACAAAAAAAGAAACTCACTAAAGCCCTTACTGTAATAATAAGCAGTGCCTTCATTTTTTTAATTAGCTTTAGTCGAATCTACCTAGGCGTACATTACTTTTCAGATGTCGTAGGGGGACTTTTATTTTCTACATTTTATCTCTACCTTTTTATTAAGGCGTACAACAACTTTAAATGGAAAAAAAATTGGATAAAACTAATAAATAGTTTTAAATACGCTTTCGAAGGTATAGGGTCCTCATTTAAAAGTGAAAGAAATATGAAAATCCACATTGCCATATTAAGTTTTGTCCTTCTATTTGGTATATTATTAAAAATAAGTGTTTTAGAATGGATTGCGTGTATCTTTTGCTTTGCACTCGTTATTAGTGGAGAACTTTTTAATACCGCTATAGAAACCACAGTGGACTTAATCACCGAAGAAAAAAATGAAAAAGCGAAGAAAGCCAAAGACATCGCCGCTGGAGCGGTCTTAGTATTCGCTATTGCTAGTAGCATCATCGGCATTCTCATCTTTTTACCTAAATTTATTGAGCTCTTAAAATGAAAAAATAAAAAACACCCAAGAAAATTTAAGAAAAAATTAAGAATAAAAGGATTCAAACCTATGTTATAATACCCTTGAAAGGAAAGAAGTATGAGTAATATATTAGTTGTAGAGGATGAAAAAGAAATCGCGGATTTAGTGGAAATTTATTTAAAAAATGAAAACTTTAACGTTTACAAATACTATCGAAGCGAAGAAGCATTAGAACAATTAGAAACCTTAAAAATCGATTTGGCTATCCTAGACGTCATGATGCCCGTTATTGATGGCTTTCAACTCGTTCAAAAAATAAGAGAAAAAAATTATAACTTTCCCATTATTTTTGCTACCGCTAAAGTAGAGGAAATCGATAAAATAAAAGGATTAACCATTGGAGCAGACGATTATCTAACCAAACCCTTTGAACCATTAGAACTGATTGCTCGTGTCAAAGCTCAATTAAGAAGATACCAAAAATACAACGCTTATAGCCCGAATGACAATAAAATTGAATTTCGAGGAATTCGAATCAACAACACCACGCATGAATTTTATTTAAATGAAAAAAAGATTACCCTAACCAAAACAGAATTTGCCTTACTATGGCTTTTATGCAAAAATCGGGGAACCGTTTTAAAAAGTGATGATTTATTTAGACAAATTTGGAAGATGGATTATTTTGATAAAGACAACAACACCATTATGGTTCACATAAGACATTTAAGAGAAAAAATGGGCGACACAAGCAAAAATCTAAAATACATTAAAACCATTTATGGAGTGGGGTATAAAATTGAAAAATAATCTAATAAGCCATGCTTTTTCAAAGTTGATTATCAAAGTTTTACTCCTTAGCATTCTTCTTCCACTTTTTTATTTATTAATGCTTTTTACAATCACTCAATTGGATTTTAATTGGCTCTATCGATTCTCTCCCAATCTGTACTTTGCATTACTAAAAATCTTTAAATTTATTTTCTTAAGTTCTTTTTCCTTTCTATTTTTCCTTTTAATTTGGGGGCTTTTAATCCTTTACTTAGTATTCAAAATGTTAAAAAAAATCGACTTTTACATCACTTGTACCGTTCTACAAATCGACCATTTATTTAATAAAGAAAAAACAAGTATAGAATTACCTAAAGAACTGGCTGATTTAGAAAATAAATTAAACTATTTAAAAATGCGTAATGAAAAAAATGAAAGGCTCGCAAAAGAAAGTATAGAAAAAAAAGACGAACTAATCATTTACTTGGCACACGATATCAAAACTCCTTTAACATCTATGATTGGGTATCTTTCACTTTTAGAAGAAATCGAAGACATGCCGAAAAGAAAACAAAGAAAATACATCAAAATTGCGTTAGAAAAATCTTACAAACTTGAAGAATTAGTGAACGAACTCTTTGAAACCGCTCGTTTTAATTCGGAGAAAATTATTTTAGAAAAAGAAGACGTCAATCTAAGTCTCATGCTTGAACAAATCATAGATGACTTTTATCCCACACTAAAAGAATTAAACAAAGAAATTCACTTAGAAGGAAAAAAGAACCTCTCTATTTTTGTTGATCCCCTTAAAATGGCTCGTGTCTTTAATAACCTAATAAAAAACGCCATTAATTATAGTAATAAAACAAAAGACATTTGGATTGAAGTAAAAGAAGAAAACAAACAAGTAACCATTAAAATCATCAATCAAGGCAGTGAAATTCCTCAAGAAAAACTTGATCGTATCTTTGAAAAATTTTATCGACTGGATGCCTCTAGAAATTCTAAAACTGGAGGAAGTGGCCTAGGCCTTGCCATTGCTAAAGAAATCGTTTTATTACATGGAGGAACCATAAAAGCAAAAAGCAATAAACAAGAAACCATTTTTGAAGTGACGCTTCCCCTAAATTAAGAAAAACTTAAGATTAAGCTAAGAAAAAAATAAAGCAAGAACAATTATAAAAAACTATAATTTTTATAGATTTATAATTGTTTTTTTTATTAAAGGAGGAACAAAATGAAAAAAAAGAAATTAAAAAAAGGCGTCATCATTCTCATACTCAGTGGTATTTTATTTTTTTCTCTAGTGACATTACATAAAGAAATAAATTTACCAAAATACCTATTACAAAAAGATACCTTAACCAAGTCTCTTTACGAACTTTCAAAATACGACAAACGAATCATAAAAATTATCGAAAATCAAGAAGCGTATCCCACCGTCTTATTAGAAATGTTAAGTAGAAATGTAGATTTAATCGATTATGTTTTAGACTACAATCAAATGAAAAACCAAGTTTTTACTGACAACATAGGATACGTAGAAAAAGGGGTCTATCCTCTTTTACTTCAATACGACAAAAGATGGGGGTATGGAAAATATGGAAACAGCACCGTAGCGGTAAACGGTTGCGGTCCCACATCCATTGCCATGATTATAGCTGGCTTAACAGGAAAAAATGAATTCACGCCCTATGATATCGCCACCTATGCTGAAAAAAAAGGGTATTATCAAAACGGGACCAGTTGGAGTTTTTTTACAACAGGAGTAAAACACTTTGGAATAGAAGGAGAGAGCCTTCCGCTTTCCAAAAAGAAAATAAACGAAGAATTAAATAAGAATCATCCCATTCTTTTAAGCATGCGTCCAGGAGATTTCACAACAACAGGACACATTATCTTAATAACAGGCATGAAAGACGGTAAATTTATCATTCATGACCCTAATAGTAAAGAAAGAAGTAACAAACTTTGGTCTTATGAAACTTTGGAACATCAAATTAAAAACTTATGGGCCTTTAAAACAATATAAAGACAATTTTCGCCATTTTTTTTAATAAGCCTTTGTTATGATTTTCTAGGTGATAAAATGAAAGTAAAATGTTTTGATGAATCACACGAAAAAGATTTAGAAAAGGCAATAAATGCTTTTCTATCGAGTACAAATAGTGATATAATTGATATTAAATATCAAGTGGCCATCAATGTTTGTGGAGAAGAACAAATTTATTGTTTTTCCGCTATGATTATTTATACCTCGAAGTCGGAGTGATAGAATTGAAAAAAAGTTCATTTATTGAAGGAACCATTATAGCAACTCTAGCCATTATTATAACTAAAATAATGGGAATGCTTTACGTCATTCCTTTTTATTCTATGGTTGGAGAAAAGGGAAGCGCTCTTTATGCTTATGGTTACAACATTTATGTAATCTTTTTAGACATTTCAAGTGCAGGGCTTCCTCTAGCTTTAAGTAAAATCATTAAAGAATACAACACATTAAAAATGATGGACGCTAAAAAAAGAGCGTACCACATTGGAATAAAAATGGTCTTATTTTTATCGGTACTCATTTTCCTATTCTTAATCCTATTTGCAAATCCTCTTGCCCAATTAATTATAGGAGACTTAGATGGGGGAAACAGTGTAAGTGATGTTGCCTTTGTCATTCGATGTGTATCCCTAGCCATTTTAGTTGTCCCCTTATTAAGTGTTGCCAAAGGCTATTTACAAGGACACAACATCATAAATGTTTCCTCAGTTAGTCAGATTATCGAACAAGTTTTTCGAATCATTGTAATCTTAGGTGGGAGTTTCTTAGCCATTCATCTCTTCCATTTCTCTTTAAAAAATACAATTGGGTTAGCAATCACAGGCGCCTTTGTAGGAGGTTTCATTGCAACCCTTTATGTCCTAATAAAAATGCAAAAAGCTAAAAAAGAATTAGGTTTAACTCAAATTAAAACGAAAGATGCGATAACCAATAAAGAAATCGGTAAAAAAATCATCCGTTACGCCATGCCATTTATTATCATCAATATTATTTTTTCAATCAATAATTTTATGGATATGGTTATGATTTTAAGAACACTCGAACACTTAGGAATCGATGCCAGTACTGTAGAATTTGCTACCAGTGCGATAACAACTTGGTCAACAAAAATCAGTATGATTGTCAATTCCATTGCAACTGGCATGATTACAAGTTTAATTCCTACCATTGTAGGAGCCTACACATTAAAAAACTACAAAGAAGTCGAAAACAAGTTCAACAAAGCCCTTCAAATTATTTTAATCACTTGTATTCCTATGTGTTTAGGCTTATCTTTATTATCTAAAAGCGTTTGGCGTGTCTTTTATGGTCAAAATCAAATGGGGTCCTTAATCTTTTCCGTTCAAATTCTAGTTTCCTTATTTTATAACTTATTCTTAATTACCAATTCCACTTTACATGGTTTAAACAAATCAAAAACCGTTTATGAAAGCGTAGGTATTGGGCTCACCACCAACATGGTCTTAAACATTCCTTTGATGCTTTTATTTTATAAACTAAATTGGCCTCCTTACCTTGGAGCCATTCTATCGACCGCCATTGGCTACATTTTAGCTTTCACCCTTTCTTTAAAAAAATTGAACAAAGAGCATCAATTAAGTTATAAAGAAACGTATAAAACCGCTAAGAAAATTTTAATACCTACAGGATGCATGATTCTTAGTGTGCTTCTCTTAAAAAAAATTTTACCGCTCAACTTAAACAGTCGTCTTTACTCCATTGGCTACATTTCAATAATAAGCCTTCTAGGTGGAGGCATCTATTTATTTGTTTCTTATAAAATGGGGCTATTAAAAAGTATTTTTGGAGAAGCTTTATTAAATAAAATAACAAAAAAACTTACCCGAAAAGGTAAGTAGTGATTAAAGCATATACATATTGTTATTTAATGTCGTATCGGATGTAAAATCTTTACTTTCTAGTTTACTAATACGGGCATCCATTCGATTAATTTGACGTTCTATTTTTGATAAGCGAGACTCAAGATCACTTGCATAATCGTTTACATTGCCTTGATTAAAATTAGGGGTCGGGCCAGCGTAAAAACTCTGACTTGCTTGTGTCGAATTGGCATAAGGCATAGGCATAGTCGGCATATTAGGCACAAAACTGGACTGTGAAAAATTCGCTTCATTAAAAAAAGTATTACGGTCTTTTTTCATATAAAACACTTCCTTACATTTAAAGTATATGCCTAAAATTAGAAAGTAGTGATAAAAATGCGTATTCGAAATATTAAAAATGCCACTCAGCGAATTAATAAGTGCGAGGCTTTAATTAAAAATCCTCAAAATTATTGTGGAAAACATCAAGAATTATTTAAAAATAACAATGAAATACAAATCGAAATTGGTTGTGGAAAAGGGCAATTTATTTACGAAAAAGCCTTAAAAAATCCTAACATTAATTTTATAGGAATCGAAAAATACGACAGCATCTTATTAAGAGCTCTAGAAAAAGTAGAAGAAAAGCCTTTACCAAACTTAAAATTTATTTTAGAAGATGCCAAAAATTTAGAAACCATCTTTAAAAATGAAATCAGTTGTCTTTATTTAAATTTTTCTGATCCTTGGCCTAAAAAGCGTCATGCTAAAAGAAGATTAACCAGTCCTCTTTTTTTAGACATCTATGAAAAAATATTTAAACAAGAAAAAATCATCATTCAAAAAACCGATAACTTAACGCTTTTTGAAAGTTCTTTAAAAGACTTAAATAACTTTGGTTATACCTTTATAGACCTAAGCCTTGATTACAACGAGGATGAAAATATAGAAACGGAATACGAAAGTAAATTTAGAAAAGAAGGAATAAAAATAAATTATTTAAAAGCAACCAAAAAATAACCTATTTAAAAAAAAAATTTTCTTTGCTATAATAGTGAAAGATAGGTGAGCTAAATGAAAAAAATCGTCATATTAATTTTTATTTCTTGTTTTCTTTATGGTTGCCATGATATCAATAAAGGAAGTTACGAAGAAATTATTAATTTCTCTTTAAAAAATGAAGCCTATAAATTAAAAAATCATACCTCTGAAGGATACAGTTATTACCTTCCAAAAGGGTTAAAAATAAAAGAAGACAACAAAACCAATCTCGTCATCCAAAAAGATAAGAACTACTATTATCTTTATTTAGACTTAATCAGCTATCACAATAAAATAAAAGAAGAATACAAAATTCAAGACGATTCTTTTTATTCTCAAACCATTAAAAATGGCGACAAATTTGGCTATTTAGAAATCAATTTAAAAGAGAAGAATAAATATTTAATTGAAATTATGTATAATTATGCTAAAATAGAAGTAATAGTAGAAAAGCGCGACATTAATGAAGCCCTTAGCTACTCTATGGCATTATTAAGTTCTGTTGCTTATAACGATGTCATCATAGAAAATTTAATCGGTGAAAATATATTAAACTACAATGAATTAGAATTTAACATATTTGAAACAGTAAAAAATTCAAGTAATTTAATTGAATTCGATGGTAACAACACACATGAAACAACTGAGGAAATACCAGATACAGATTTAATAAATAAGAGGTGAAAAAATGGGATTATTTAATAAATTAAAAAATGCCTTGTTTGAAGAAGAAGAGATTGATTTAGAACCAACTCCAGATAAAATTGTCATTAAAGACGATGAAAATATAAATACTAAAAAGAAAGAAAAAGAAGCGGAAATAAAAAAAGAAATCCCTTTAGAAAATGAAAGAGAACTTTTTAAAGCCGAAAATACCTTTAACTTTCCCGACTTTGACGAAGAAGAATTTGTTACGAATTATGAGCCAGGAAAACAAGCGAATAAACCTACCGAAATTGTAGAAGAGAAAAAAATAAGAAGAGAACTTGAGTTTGAAGACAAACCTAGCAAAAATTTTGAATCAAAAATAAAACCAACTAGAGAAAAAGAACCGATGCGTGAAAAAATAATTCCTGAAAAACAAACCAATAGTAAAAAAAGTTTTATACCTTCTCCAGCCATTTCTCCCGTATATGGAATTATGGATAAGAGCTTTAAAAAAGAAGAATTTCTTGCATCTGAAAGAAAGCAAAAAATTAGAAAAACAAGTGACGTCGATGAAATAAGAAAAAAAGCTTTTGGTCCTTTAGGAGAAAATTCCCCTAAAAAAACACCCAAAAGAGAAGAACATTACTTTAAAGAAGAATCAAAAAGCATCGATGACTTATTAAAAGACTCAATTGATGAAACCATAGAACTTAATTTTGATGAACCAGAAAACAGGGAAATGGAAAAAAAGAAAAGAAGCGTATTAAATAATTTCTCTTCCGCTATTGAAGAAGAATTGGATTTAGATAATAGAAATTTAGAAGCCGTTGAAGAAGCGATGCCAAGAAGAAGCAAACGAGTAGATTATCAAGAAGAATTACCAAAAAGAAAAGAAGTAGTCGAAAAAGCAAATGAACTAGAAGATACATTAGAAAATGATTTATACAACTTAATTGATGCAATGTACGATAGTAGAGAGGAAGAATAATCATGGAATTTTTATTAGATTTTTTACCAATTATTATTTATTTTTTATTAATAATTTTTCTAATTATAGGCATAATATTAGGTATAAAGTTCATTATAACTTTAAATAAAGTAGAAAAAGTAGTTGAAGACGTAAACGAAAAAGTTCAAACATTAAATGGGTTCTTTCATGTCATTGACTACACGACCGATAAAATTGCTTTTGCTACAGATAAAATGGTCGAAGGTGTAACAAGTTTATTTCATAAATTGTTATTTAAAAAAAGAAAGAAAAAAGGTGAATAAAAAATGAGTAAAAAAGGTTTAGGGAAATTTATTGCTGGTGTGTCTGTAGGAACATGTTTAGGTATTTTAATCGCTCCTAAAAGTGGAAAAGAAACGAGAAAAGAACTAAAAGAAAAGGGAAGCGAATTAGTAGACAACATCAAAAATTTAGACGCCAAAGAAATCAAAGAAAAATTAAATCAAAAATTAAAAGAAATCAAAAAAGAATTAGAAAATTTAGATAAAGAAACCGCTCTTGAAGCGATTAAAACAGGAGCAAACAATCTAATGAAAAAATGCGATGAATTAATTGATGGGGCTAAAGAAGCTTGTGCTCCCGTAATAGAAAATGCCGCTAAAGAAGTTCGTGAAAAAACAATTACTCTTTTAAAAGGAGCTTTAGATAAATTAGAAAAAAACGAACCTAAACTAAAAAACAATTCAAACAAAAAAACTAAAAATGCTTAATTCTTAAAGACACGTAAAAAGGTGTCTTTTTATATATAAAACGGCTCTAGATAATTTAGTGGGGAGAAAAAAAGGCTCTAGATAATTTAGTGGGGAGAAAAAAATAAACATGAA
>CAJTUR010000001.1 GCA_910579535.1 uncultured Bacilli bacterium | reverse complement strand
GCAGTGGGGTTATGCCCGACTGTTAAACACGCACCGTGTGTTTAACAGGTATATATAAAAATATTTATTAACTCACCAATTTCATATTTTTCAAATTTTCTTCCCATATTTTTTATACAAATTCTTTTAAAGTAATCTAAAGGTCGCTCAAATTTAATCTTTTTCTCAAATTTGAATTTATTATCATCAATTCCATTTTTTACGTCAGATAAACTTTTCTCCGATTTATAATTATTATCAAGGTATATTAAGGCATTAACTATACTTGCTCTTTCGGTGTATGAATTACTTTCATAATTAAAATGTTGTAAAAACAAATCCTCTTCTTTATTCTTTTCCTGCAAATCTTTGCTTTTAGATTCATTAAAATTAATACAATTTTGTCTAATTATATTTTCTAAATTTAGTTTTTCTTGTTCATTATTATAAATTTCGCTTTGCTCTATAACAACTGTGAGTAATTGATTTAAAGCTAAATTGATTTTGATATTATCTTTCAACTGAGAAGGTATCAATTTGTTCCCATTTTTTGCATATTCAATAGCCGATGTAACATCAAAATTAATTTTCTTAACTGGAACAATATCTCCTTTTCTTATCTTAATCTCTAATGCTTTATCATTTATTATTTTATACTTACCTATAAAATTTGAAATATTGCTTGTAGGTTTTATTTGAACTGTATTTTTTAATTTATCTTCATAAACTGTTTTAATGTTTTGCAATTCAGTTTCTTTGCTCATTTCACCTAAGCTGTTAAATTCATCTTGAAAATATGTTTCTATTTCGTAACTAATATTATCAGAATTAAATATTTTTGAAACATAAGATTGATCAAAAAAATCTACTTTTTTACTATCTATACTAATTCTTGTTCCATCTAAATTATATAACGAAATATCCATAGTATCTAAAAAAGAAATTCTCTCGTCTTTTAAAGATTTATTTTCTCTTATTGTACTATCCATATTTAAAGCAAGATTATCTATTAAAATTGACTTGCCACTTCCTCTTCCACCGACTATAGCATTTAATCTATCAGATAATTCTATCTCCTCCCCATTTATTTTTATACTGCCTATGATATTACCTGAATTGTCTTTATCAATTACCTTTTTATTTTTTAATATTCTTCTAGAATCTGTCCCAGCTAGTTGAATTCCTTTAAAGTTAGGTAATGATTTAAAATATTGAGGGGGATTTGATAAATATTCTTCTAGTTTTTTAACATCTGAAGAATCAGAAAAAGAAATAATCGAAATTTTTTCTTCTTTATCAACATCTTTTAAAAATTCCACTGCTTTTGCAATATCAGAATATCCTGCAGCCTCCCAAAAGCAAAAAAATTGGTCCATAAACTTGTGCATGTTTTTTCCAGTTGTTTCTTCATCATTCCAATCGTAATCAATACTTCTTTTACCTTGTTTAAATGCATGAGGACTTATCAAAAACTCTATTTTTTTAGAAACTAAAAATTCTAATATTTCATTGATTTTAATCGAAGTTTTATCTTTTAAAAATATATTAATTTCATTTGCAAAGTTTTCTAAATTGTCAGGCTCAATATTGAAATAAAAAATTAGATGCTTAGAATCTTTAATACCATCAATTTTTATATCTATTTCTATTCCAGGTATTAAAGTAATTTTAGATTCTCTACCATAAAATTCCTTATAAACTTCATATGATATATAATTATGATCAGTAAATGATATAAGAGTTAAATCTGGATAGTTGGAAAATATTTCTATTAATTTGTCTACATAAGTTGTAACATCCATTTTTTGAAATTCTCCTGTAGATTTAGGACTATTACAAGTATGTATATGTAAATCCCATATACTAGAATTATTTATAATCTTTGCTTTTTTCATAATCTACCTCTCCCTTCATAAAAATTGCAGCATTAATTAACTTATACATTTCAAAACTTTTTTCAAATCTTTTTTTATTTAATTCTATCAAAATTTCCTTTACTATTTCCATAGTCTTATTTAAATAATCAGTTGCCATTTTAGCATTAAATAATTTTACAGTTTTCAATATTTCTTTTTTTGAAATTTTTTCATTATCTAAGTTTAAATTTGGATTCATTATCCTCATATATTTATCTTTCTTATGTACTGAAAAACTACTATAACTTTCTAGATTCTCAGTTATTTTAGGCATTAAATCACTAAACTTTTCGTTTACCAATTTAACATTAATATGTCCAAATGTTTTAGCTGAAATAGCAGTATAACAAGTAGTATACAAAGTGTAATAATAATTATATACATTATTAATAATTTTCTTTTTTTCATTAAAATAAGAACAATATCCTGTAATAAGACCTATTATAATACCACTATAAAGATTGCATAATATATTAAAAGCAATTCCATGTAGATCATTAAAAGCTCCTATAAGCCAAAATATAACTGTAATAATCACACAAAAAATATATAAAGAAATTATAATAAATTTAGATTCTTTCAAAATATCACCTCTAAAAACAAAAAATAGAGCATACTCCATTATTAAAAATGAAATATTCTCTATCATTAACCAAATTTTACCATATTTCTTAAAACTTGTCATTAGATATACTAAAAAATTTGTCGAAAAACCTATAATTTTGTTACTATTCACAGCTGAAAGAAGAAATATCACTTAAATTTCACATTGATAGGTTAAAATAATACCATAAAGATAGTAAGACAAAATAAATTGATTTGTAACCAGACCATTAAAATTAACAATCGTTAATAGCATTGAAAGGCTGACTAACTACTGAAACCGACTAATATGTTACGATTTTGTATTGAGAATTAGTATGCAAGAGAATTAATTATTCTGTCGCTAACAATTAACATTAATGAATTATGTTTTAACATGCTCGAACATTAATTATCAGTGTCGAAGATATGAGTTTTACAGATTCCGCTAATTTATTGTTATACTGTCTATTCTTTTTGTGCTGTAAACTGTGAATAGTAACATAATTTTAATACCTTAGAATTAATCTAACGAATTTAGTCTTCCCGCTAATAATTCATACCTTTTTTTAGTATCTTCATTTTTTCCACAATACTCTCGAGGTATTTCTTCATTAGGCTCGTAATTAACAATAATGTTATAAAGTTCAAATTGATCGCTAGTTAAATCTATATATTTTCCATCTATTTTATTAAAATAATGTGTTCCACCACTTACTTTAATTCTATGAATTGTACCGCCGAATATATCGTATACTAACATCGCTGTAACTGCACATTGGCCATAAGTTGGATCACTATTATTGATATAATCTGATTGACATGATGGATAAGCTGTTTCATCCGAGTAACATTCTAATAGTTTTTCAAATAAATCATCTATTGTTTCTATGCCGGAATATATATTGTTAACTTTTGGAATATATCCATATTCACAACCATAATATGATATTTCCCTACCACTTTTTGTATAAAATCTACTTTTTCTTTCTGCATTATTTTTCTTTAATGATTTATATATATCTTCCATATAAATGCCTAATACTCTTCTCTTAACATCATCATCATTCAATAATAGCTTATAAAGATCTGTATTATGTTCATAACCATCTACTAAAGCTTTATTTACACTTTCATAGTATGAAAACTTAAAATCATCATAGTCATTAACCAATGCACTATTTTTTAAATCGTTATTTTTAATCAATAAATCTTTTATTTGCTCCAAAGAAGAAGCAGCTAAATTAGAATCAATATTTATTCCTTTTTCTAAATTAATTTCATTTATTATTTCATCTAATTTTCTTTTTTGCTCAACAATTAATGTTACTGGTCTTGGAGTTCCATACTTTACTTCTGGCTCTGCAATTATAGTAGGCTCACCTACATCTATTATATATTCACCAGTTTTCTTTTGGTCAATATTAGAAATGTTAATAGCTCCCACTACACTAAAATCTACTTTAATTCCTGTTACATCTAATTCTTTATATAATACACTTAAATAATTATACTTTTTATGTAAATCAACATCTTCAAACACAGTTGCTTGAATTAAAAATCTATAGGTCTTATTAAAACTTGCAATATTTTTCTTTATTTCTAATTGTACTTTATTGTCTCTTTTCTTAATTTTCTGTAGCGATCTATCAACTAAACTTTCCATTTTTATTTTATCTGCACTTGTTTTGGCTTTCTTATCCTTATAAGCAATTCTATTAAATTCCTCAACATCGGAATAATCCATAAAATTGTATGAATCAATTACACCAATTAAATCATAAATTTTTTCCGGATCTATACTCTCGGATAATATAGTTCCATCATAATATGGCTCAAATGATTTTTTTATATCCACATAATCATTTTTAAAATCTAATATAAAAGTCTTTTTATCATAAGGAGGGCATATTCTATTTAACCTAGATAGTGTTTGAACAGCTGCTATTCCTTTTAGTTTTTTATCAACATACATTGCAACTAATTTTGGTTGATCAAAGCCTGTTTGATATTTATTGGCAACTAGTAAAACTTGATAATCATCTTTATCAAATTCTGCTTTTAAATCTTTTTCTGGTATTTTGTTTATACCAACCTCAGAATATTCAATTCCATCCACAGGAACCTTTCCAGAAAATGCTACCAATGCTTTTATATCTGTATAATTATGTTCTACAATGTATCTTTCGAATGCTAATTTATAACGTACTGCTGCTTCTCTAGAAGATGTAACCACCATTGCTTTAGCTTTTCCACCAAGTTCTCTCATAATACAATCTCTAAAATGCTCTATAATTATTTCAACTTTTTGACCTATATTATGTGGATCTAAATCAACAATACGATTAAGTTTCTTTTTTACAAAACTTTTAAATACTTCTGGATTATCTTCAATTTTTTTAGTTACTTCATAGAAAGTTTTATAAGTTGTGTAATTAGTTAGTACATCTAATATAAATTCTTCTTGTATAGCCTGCTTCATTCCATATACATGAAACGGGGCTGTCTTACCATCTTCATTTGGAGTTCCAAATAATTGAAGAGTTTGTTTTTTAGGAGTTGCGGTAAATGCTATCATTGATATATTATTTTGCTTTCCACTTTTACTAATTTCTTCTACCATTTGATCTTCAATAGAATCTAAGTCTTCTTCTGTTTCATCGGATAAAACAGTAGTAACAGCAGACATATTCTTTCCAGAAGTAGATGAGTGTGCTTCATCAATAATTATTGCAAAACTTTTATCTGTAATGTTTTTAGTTTCATCTAATATGTATCTAAACTTTTGAATAGTTGAAACAATTATTTTATAACCATTTTTTATAGCATCACCTAAATCTGCAGAACTACAATCTTCGTCCATCACTTTTATTAAACTTGGATCATGGTCTAAAGATTTAATTGCATCTTGGAGTTGTTGGTCAACAACTATTCTATCTGTAATAATTAGTACAGAATCAAATATATTTTTTTCATTTACATCATGCAAGCACTGTAATCTGTAGGCTAACCAAGCAATAGTTTTAGTTTTTCCAGAACCCGCACTATGCTCAATTAAATAATTTTTTCTAGTCCTATTAATTTTAAAGTCAGAAAGTAAATTTCTTATTGCATCTAATTGATGATATCTAGGAAAAATTAAACTTTCTTTTATTTTTAATTTTCCAGTATTAGGATCTTCTTTCTCCTCTTTTTCTACAAATATAAAGTTTTTAATTAAATATAATAAAGTATCTTTAGTTAATATATCTTCCCACATATAAGAAACATTTAATCCATTATCATTATGTGGATTGCCTTTCCCACCATCTTCTGTTCCTTTATTAAATGGCAAAAAGAAAGATGACCTACCTTTTAATTCAGTACACATATATGCTTCTTTAGTATCCACTGCAAAATTAACTAATGCACCAATTTTAAATGATAATAGTCTCGTAGTATAATCTCTATCATTTTTATATTGTTCAATAGCATCTTCATAATTTTGACCAGACTGATTACTCTTTAATTCAATAGTGATAATCGCAATACCATTTAAAAATATTACTAAATCTATTCTTTCTCCATCTTTATGATAAACTTCTTCCATAATGGAAAAAATATTACTATTATATTTTTCCATCAAATCTTCATTTATAGAAGTTGCTGGTTTATCATACATTAAATCTAAATGTGTAGTGTTATCAAAATATATACCATTTTTTAATTTGCTAATTAAACTGCTATCTCTCCTAGTAATACTTTCATTAATCTTTTTAATAATTAATTCATCAGCATTTGGATATAAATCTCTCAAATATGCAATTGTATCAGATTGAGTAGTCTCTAAAAACTGAAGAAGCAATTCAGTATCCATTGCATATAACGGATTATATTTTCCTTCAGAAAACTTTCTTTCTTTATATCCATTGTTATTAACCAAATAATTAATTATATATCTTTGATATTCTTCTCTTTCTTTAAAGAAATTATCCATATAGTTCTTCTGCTCCTCTCACTCTCTTCTTACCTGTTACATATTCATATATTATTGATTTTTTATATTGTTGCATTTGCTCAATCTGTTTGTTTTTTTCTTCTAATATTTTATTTATTTTAGCGCATTTACTATCTAAATATTTAACTATTTCATTTTGTTCATCTATTGGTGGATAAACAAAATATACATTTTTGATAATAGTTGAATTTAGCCCACTCATAATACTTCCATTACTATAATATAAAAGTTGTTCATATATATTGTTTCCTTCATATTGATATTCAAAGTACTTAGAGTTCATTATTTTTTTGTCTAGTCTTATCTTAATTAAATGTGAATCCATTATTCCTCTTTCAATATTATTTGGTACAACTCTACATTTTCCAATAGTACCCATCATTGATACAACTATGTCGCCCGCTATAACCTCATAATTTTTTAATCTATTAAAGTCCTTTTTTGTTATATAGTTATCTCCAAACAAAAAATTCCTTCTTATTAAATTCGCCTGTCCATATATTTTATAGTCACCCTCCGATTCGCTAACTACACAATCAGTTAATGAACTGCCAAAAGGGCCTACCTTTATACCAAAATTATTATCAACAAATGAATGCTTTATTTTTTTAACATTCCAATGTTGTGGAATATATCCTATCCAATTTATTTTTGTATCTTTAAGTTTTATTTTGTTTCTTAATCCCTTTGTAACAGTTTCTATAATAAGAGATTTACGATAATCATTAATTATATCTATTTGTTTATTTAAATCATTTATTATCTTATCAATTTTGTTGACTTTTTCATCAAGAAAATTTGCTATTAATTGTTGTTCTTTATATATTGGGAAACAACAATTAATATTTTTAAGATATTGTGTATTTATTATAGAAACTACATTACTTGAAGCATCTTTTTCTATCATGGGTGATAAAGATATAACTAAGTATAAAAGATATTTATCAAACAAATGAGCTTTAGATTTTAATGAAGTTATTTGTTGATTAGAATATGTTTTTTCCAAAGAGTATCCAATCTTTCCAACTGATGCTATACACACAAGTAAAATTGAGCCGGCAGGAAACAATTTATATTTACATAGCTTAATTGCATCATCAGAAATATATTGAGTATATTTTGTTATTTCAAAACCATTTCCCATATCCTGAGCTGTTATCCAAGGATATCCATCTCCTATTAAATTAATACCATATTTATCAGGAGGAGTTCCTCCTGTTTTAAAATCACAATTATATCTAAGCCTATTGACTTTCCATTCAATTGGTATAGCACCTATCCATTGTGATCCACTGTACTTAATTTTAGTCATGAATTATACCTCCTTAAACAAATCCTCTATTCTTTTATTTAAAGATGCCTCTAATTCTAAAAACTCTCTTTCTAATTTTTCAGAATTTTTAGGTTCTTTATATTCATAGAAATATCTAGTAAATGGAATTTCTGCACCTGTCTTAATAATTGGTTTCTTTGCACTTGTATCTTCTTCAAAAAAATACATAGCATCCGGTACATGAGGTAATACTTCCTCTTTCATATATTCATCAATATCCTTTGTATATTTAACAATTTCCGTATCCTTTGTTTGTTTATCTATTATTATATTGCCCTTATTATCTTTATGTATTTCTGCAGTTTTGTCCATCATAGATAATCCATCTATTACTTTCTCTAATATATTTTTTGGTATATCTAATATGGTCTTAATATAATCATTAAACTCTCTTTCTTTTTTATATACTTTATTTGATTTATTTCTTTCCAATATTTCAAATATAGATTCATAAGTATTTTTATTTAATAAGTATTTATCTAACTCTTTCTTTTGCTTTGTGGGTATTGGATCTAACAATAAGTATTCATCTATTTTATCTTGATTATAGAAATTATCTAAATATCCATTATTTCTTAAATTTTCTATTCTTTCATCATTTATTGCATAACTTCTCTGCAATGGTTGATAAACTGCATATTCCCTATATAAAAATTCTTCTTTATCAAATATTTTACAATATTTATTCTCTTTAAATTCAGCATATAAATCTACTATTTTCTTTATTTGATTATTATCTCGATTATCAGATATTTCTTTTCTTTTTTTACCTAAAGATGTTCTTAATGGAGTCCAAAAATTTTCGTCAGTAGCATTTATTAACTGAATTTTCCCTTTACGTTTAGATAATTTAATATCAGGTTTGGATAATATAAATACATATATTCCAATATTGGTGTTGTAGAACAAATCGGTCGGTAGCGCAATAATAGCTTCAATTAAATCATTTTCTATCATCCATCTTCTTATTTGACTTTCCCCAGAAGAAGTTCCTCCAGAAAACAGTGGAGATCCATTAGTTATTATTGCTGCTCGACCATTATCATCCAATTTAGAAATTGCATGTTGCATAAATAACAACTGCATATCTCCAGTTCCTGGCAGTCCAGCGACAAACCTACCTTTAAAGCCCTTTTCATATTCTTTTTTGACTGCAGATTCAACTCCATCTGCTGCATCTTTTCCGCCCCATGGTTGACCAAATGGTGGATTCATAATAACAAATCTCATTTTTTGTTCTCTATCGTTCAGAGTTGCAGAAAAACAATCAGCTTTCATAGTATCTTGAAACCTAATGTTTTTTGCATCTTGGCCTTTAATTAACATGTCAGCTAAACAAATACCATACGACTCAGGATTAACTTCTTGCCCAAATAGTTGAACATCCGCATTTGGATTTAATTCCATAATTGATTCTCTAGTTGTACTTAGCATTCCACCAGTTCCACAAGCAGCATCTAATACTGTAATAGTTTTACCTGGAGTAGCTAAATCATCGCAGCTTTCAGATAATAAGATTTTTACCATAAGTTTAATTACTTCTCTTGGAGTAAAGTGATCACCAGCTTCAGCATTTTCAGAAAATCTTCTAATAATATCTTCAAAAATATATCCCATCTTATGATTGTTAACTGTCTCGGGATTTAAATCCAGATTACTAAATTCTTTTATAATTCCTAATAATCTATTGTTTTTTGCCATTTTATCTATATCAGGTTCAAAATCTAAGCCATCTTTTAATAAAATGGTTTTAACATTTGTCGAAAATCCATTTATATAAGATTTAAAATTTGCTGAAATATGGTCTGAGTCGTTTAATAACTCTTTTAAATCAAATTTACTCGTATTATAAAATGAGTGCCCCGATAATTTACATAATATTTTTTCAGGTATAGTTTTATCTTTTGAGTATGCTTCAACTACCTTGTTTTTTGTTTTTGCTAATGCACATTCAAATCTACGTATTATAACCATAGGAATAATTACATCTTTATATTTATCGCTTTTGTATACTCCTCTAAGTTTATTTGCTATACTCCATACCATAGCAACTTCTTTATTTATATTCATTGTTTCTTTCATTATTTACCGCTCCTAACAACTATCTGTTCTTTTTTTATATCAGACTCAATTTTGCAATCTTTTCTATTAGATATTTTTATATTCTTTTTATCATCCAAATAAAAGATTACAGAATCTCCTACTCCAAGTGCTAAAGTGTCTCTTACTATCTTTGGAATAGTAATTTGCCCTTTTGATGTTAGTTTTGCCGAAGCTAATAAATTATTATTTTTCATTTCATTATTCCTTACTTTCCTTACTTAATAAGTATATCATATTTTGACAAACTTTGAAACAGTTTAAATTCAAATTTTCAAATTTGGTTTTATCTATTTTATCTATTTGTTATTTAATATTTTATTTACTAAATACTTTATAGTGTACTAAAATACCGTATACGGTAAATCCAGTGGTAGAAAACGTAGCCATGGATTATTTAAAAGGATTTTCATATATAGTGTATTCATAATAAATTTTTCCATCTTCTCTTCGTTTTTCAATTACATCCAAATAAAGAAACTCTTTTAATTCTTTAATCACATTTCTAATAGTTGTTCTACTTTCAGTACATATGCTATTTAGCCCATTAAGTGAATATATCCATTCATCTGGTAATGATAACATCATAGATAAAAGTCCTTTTGCTCTTAAACTTAACCTTTTATCTTTAAAATGATAGTTACTCATAACAGTATAATCTTTATCCTTTATAGTTCTTATTTTCATTGTTCTTTCTCCTTTTCTTGCAAACAAAAAAGTTCATGTTATTCACACAAACTTTCATTTATTTTTAAATTTTTAAATCATCGTTATTTAAATCATTATTTTTATTTAATAACAAGTTTTCAAAAAACATAATTAAATACTTTTTTGTTTCTTTAACGCTCACAGAATAATTAGTATAATTAGCTCTTACTAAAGCATTTCTAAAGTATAAAGCATTATCTTTAAATAACTCATTATTAATATTAAATCCCATGCTAATTAAATATTTTTGAATAAATACAGCAGTTGTTCTAGTATTGCCTTCTTGAAATGGATGTACTTGCCAAATTCGAGAAGTAAATTCAGTAATTCGATCAATTAACTCTTCTTCACTAAAACTAGAATAATCAATATCTTTTTCTTCATTAAAATCATATTTTAAAGTTTCTTCTATTAAATCATAAGACTGATATTGAACTGTATCTCCTTTTAATACTGGTTCATCTTTTGTAAAATTATAATCTCTAAAATTACCAGGATTATATTTTTCTTTATCTAAATTAATAAACAATCTTTTGTGATAATTCTTTAACGTAAGAAAATCAAATCTAAATGATCTATCGCTTAATATTTCATATATAGCAGTTGCAACTTCATCTGCTTCTTCTTCATCATCATCTTCATGATTATCTTTGTTTTTACTATAATAAGAAGTTATTTCATTTTGAACTTGCTCATAAGTCTTTTTCCCGCTTATATGTTCTTCGGATAGATCTTTCATATATTGTGATGGCTTTAATCCATCAACATCTTGAAGTCCAAAAGCTATGTCCCAATATAATTGTTTTACTTTGGGATTATTTTCCTCTTGAACTCTATCATAAGTTATTTCAACCATAGAATTGCCTCCTTTTTTGTTATATCTATTATATCAAATTTTGTGCAAATAATCACTATTCTAAAGCTATTTTAACTGCAAAAAAAGGTATCAATTCAAATACCTTTATTGCTGATTATTAGTTAAAACTACAGAACTACCTACAGAGAATGATAATAGATTTAAAAATGCTTGAGTTTCATTTTGATTTAGCTCAGAAACTGACTTTAAAGCATCAATAGTTTTCTTTAAAGTATCTAGAATCTTTTTATCACTTTCATTGTTACTTTTTTCTAATTGTTTACTAAATTATCTAAACTTTGCATAAACAAATTATAATTATAGTACATAAATAGTTTTTTCCTTTCATTTACTACTTACACTATATCATAGATGCTTAAATTGAAATTATCAAATTTCTCACATTCTTAAATGATGAATTGTCTTTCTCAATCAGAGTGAGAGCATCATCAATAATCACACCAACATTTTCATCTTTAGAATATTCTACTAGATAATTCCATCTAGTATTCTTAAGAACATAAAATATATTCCTCTCAGTATAACTATCTTTCTCTTCGTCTAGGGCAATTCTTTCATCAACGAGCACTTTGTGTCTTTCTTCAAAAGAATCAGATATATATTTCAAGAATATTAAGCTATTATATTAATGATGGCTTGTAAAATACTACTCTAATATTCATACCTAACGTTTATATTACCTCTAAATGTAATAGCTTACTATAGTTACTGTACTGATAATGCATAAAAATGAACTGATACTTCTCTGCCATCACGTAATAACACTATTTTAGCATGTCTCGAAGATGAATACATATGATTTAGTTCTTGGATTTCTTTTTTTATTGTATAGGGAAAACTATATTCATCTCGTATATAGTTTAGACAGTTTACCCAAAAATCTTCAAACTTCTTAACTGTTACATAAATTACTACATAACTATATGGACAACCAAAGGGGTCATAACATGTAAGAACTTTGTCAATATGGTTCTGTATGTAGTTCCGATCTAAAGAATTAACTTTTAAACCTTCTATTATAGCAATAGGAAATCCATCTCTACATATTTGTAAATCCACTTCACCAGCATCTTTTCCACTAGGAGAGACTCCTTGTCTGGATTGATCTTTCATCTCATAGACCATGCTAAGAGTATCTCTAATGCAATCGTTTAATTCATCCTCTTTTTTTCCATAAAAAGTTTTGTTACCTTGTACCTTGAGTAATGCTTTTAAGATATTTTTACTCACTGTTTCTTCAGTCCAGTTATCTTCGGACAACATTGTAGTAGCTGAAACTGTTGACTGACCAAACGATGAATCAATTTCAATTTTTTCAATAATAGCATCTTCCAAGTTGAGAAAGTAATCATACACTCTATTTTGTAAATCTGATATTTCCTTAGATTGCTCTGGATATAGTTCCTTATCTTTCAGATTACTGATTAGTTCTATGCATTCAAAATCATCTAAATCTATAAATACAGAAAGTACTTCTTTTTGAGAAAATAACAAATGATATAAAGCATCTACTACACTTTTAAGAGAATCTGTATTCCTGCAGAAAGTCCCTGCGAGTGTTATATAACTTCCAACATAAAAATCTGTATTTTCAAAAAGCAATTCTCTATTATTTACTTTGCAAATTTTTTTAATTAGTCGAGCCTTGTTGACAATTAACTTACCTTTTTCTGTAATGATTGAAATATCTGATTCTACAAGAGCTTTCTCAACTACCTTAGCATCACGTTTAGAATATCCAATGTACTGAGGAATTAATGCAATATCTAATTCATTTTCAATAACAGGTAAATTCTTGGAATCAATATCCTCTTGAATGTCCACTGAAAAGTCACTTGCCCATGTAATTTGTCTATCAACAAATTTGGAAGTGGCATCTAACAAATCTAAACGCCATTCAACTGACTTATCATCATTTTCACTGGCTGCTTTTTGAATCAAAGTATATTGTCGTAACGCAAAGTTACCATAATCATCTAAAAATCGGAGCGGAACAATTACATCACGCCATTGTTCTGCAAGACCAGAAAGCAAATTTTCTATAGAAGCCAATTGAGCTGACGCACTCGTAATTTTTGAAAAACTCTCAGCAATTAATGCAAGACCAGATGTTTCTTGTTCTAATTTAATAAGCTTTGAAAATTCTGTATTCATGCCTATAAGTGCACTAGTATCCATAGTATTAAAACGCGAAACATCCGTTAGCCATGGATTCACTTGTTGCACCCAAGATGTATCTAGTACTGATGCCGACCTTGATAATGCCGATGAACAACTATTCACTGTAGCAAGGATTCCACTTATATCTGGCAAATAAAATGATGGTTGCACAAGTTCTTTAAAGTGCATGCCTAACAGATTTTCAACTGTGGCAATATTGTCAAACGCCTTTTCTAGCGGGGCATAAATATCATGTAATTTTTGAGCTAATTTTTTTTCAAATTGAAATGCACCGCTAAGATAGGCAGAACCAATAGCTCCAATCTGCTTAGATGACATGGCAGTAGCTAAATTAGCATATTTTGCAATACCGGAAAGTTCTAGTTGCTTCGCTGCTAAATGGAGAGATTCCATAATCTGTTCTTGTCCATCAAACTTTTTTGAAAGTGACCCGAGGAATTCCATATTTTCAAAAATATTATTCTTCAATTTTAAAATCTCCTCTCCATTATAATCTGTGTCTTAACTTTCACACTAAAAATACTATATTATCGAAAAACATCTATCTGCTATGAGTAAAAAGCTACTCTAGATTGGTGTATGATATCTTGTCAGCAATACCAAACGACACGATTTGCTTTAATATACCACATTCTGCGCATGTTGTATATAATGCTACACAAATATTTTTTATTTCAATTATAGTCAAACAGTGTAAAATAATTTCCCTCTGACCCCGATTGAATCATATTAACATCGATTGCTTTGGTATGTACACTCAAATAGCATTTTTCGTGACAAATTAATATAAATTTTATCTTTTAACTTATGATTATAATCTTTATGATCATAATCATAAAAAATCCTATACTTTTACATGAACATCGTATTTATTTGTTAAGATATTTAGTTTTTATAGTATTATTGTATTTTTCAACTCTAAAATCTACCTTTTTAATTTACTTTTGTCTATAGTTGTATAATTTCAGGAAGCTTATGAACAATTATACACAATTACTTTTAATCACAAAATATGTGTCGCCACCTCCTGCATTTATGTGATTAGATACTAAAATCACATCATTACCCTTTCCAAAAAAACTTTGTGCTCTATCTGGTCTCACACTTGGAGACAAGGTTTCATCATTTGTACGAGTCATACGATTTTCAATACCCAAATCATTTAACCTTTCATGCATATATTGACTTATTTTTAAAGTATAATCTTTCTCTGTTATTCCATTCGCAATAGTTCCAGGATCAGTTCCTCCATGTGCAGGAATCGGAAAAGTCCAAATTATCATCTTTTATCTTAAAATTCTAAGTTCCATTCTATTTCAATATCTCGTGTTTTCGTTTCTTTATCATAAACACCAACATAAACCTTATCAATAAATTCATCAACTATTACTTTATTTAATTCTTTAATATGCTTATATTTCTTTAGTATTTCATCAGCTTGTTTTCGTTCTTCTTTAACAACTTGTAGGTTATTTATCTCGTTATCAATCGTTTCAACTCTTTTTGTCATCGATTCTATCTCTCTTAAATAATCGCTAGACATTATACTAAACATATCTTCTGTAATAGTTCCTTTTACCTTATCTTCATAAAGATTTCTATAAAAGGTTTTATTATCATCTATCTTTTTATTGAGGTTATACTTTTCTTTTTCTAAAACTTTTATTATTTCACAATTACTTGTGTCTTGTTGATTTCTTTTGTTATAGAGTTCTTGTAAATTATTTTGATCGTAGTAATTATCTAGTAAATCATTAATTGCATTAAGTAGTATAGTTTCTAATTCATCCATTCTAATTGCTTTGTTATTATCGCAAGTGTGATATTTTTTAGCACCTTTGCATTGTAAATATGCTCTTTTTCCTGTCTTTTCTCCTTTTACACTATACACATTTCTCATAAAAACCTTATCGCATTCCATACAATAAACTTTTCTACTTAAATAGTGTATCTCTCCAGTTTTAGTAGGACTTAAATGTGTACCAAGTATCTTTTGTACTTTGTTCCAAGTTTCCATATCAATAATTGGCTCGTGTGAATTTTCTATTCTGCACCAATCTTTTTCTGCAACTTTCTTAAACTTATGAACTTTATACCCCATAGAAGTTATTTTACCTTGTACTAGATTACCAATATAAAATTCATTTCTAAGCATTTGAGCTATTGTATCAGGATTCCATCTTACATTTTTATAATCACAATTAGAACATACAAACTTACTACCTTTTTGTTTCTTATATACCGATCTTGGTGGAATATTATTGTTATTTAGATATTCACATATTTTATGATAGCCATTTCCCTCTGCATACATTTGAAATATCTTTTTAACAACTTCAGCAGCCACAGGATCAACAACTAATTTGTGTTTATCTTCTTCACTTCTATCATAACCATAAGGAGCAAAACTTCCCATAAATAAGCCATCTTCTCGTTTATTCTTTAAAGACTTTTTAATATTTGTTGATAAATCATCTAAATACCATTCATTGATAAGTCCATTTATTTGTCTTGATTTCTTGTTAGATTCAATACTTGTATCAGCATTATCAACAATACTTACAAATCTTACTCCCCACTCAATAAACTTATTGTGCAAATATCTTTCAATAACTTCCATATCTCTTGAAAATCTTGATTGACTTTTACATAAAACTAAATTTATTTTTCCACTTTCGCAATCTTTGATAAGCCTTTCAAAGTCAGGTCTATAAGTTCCTGCTCCTGAAAAGTCATCATCTGAATAAATATCTACAACATTCCATCCATTTTGATTAGCATATTTTAAACACATACTTCTTTGATTTACTATACTATCACTATCATCATTTTTATTTAACTTATCTCTATCTTCATCAGATAATCTACAATATACACCTACCTTTTCTATCATAGCCATTCCTCCAACGTATGAGAACAGCTATAAATATTTGTAAATACAAGTATATTATATCTCATATTTAGGATTCTTTAAATGCTAACTCATGATTTTCTAAAATCATTATGACATTTAATAATTTGTTATTAAATATACTTTTTATTTCATCCTTAGTTCGATTTTCATTTGTCTTAAATTTATATTTTACATTATATACTACCTCCATTTTCTTACTTCCCCCTTTTTTCATATTCTATAAACTAAATCCTCCAATCATACACATCTCTCCTCTCATTTATAATCTTTCATTAGTTCATCCATTTCTTTTTGTTCTTCTTCACTTAATGGAATAGAAACACACATTTCTGGATGTTTCATCCATTCAGGAATAATTTCATTTCTTTTATTCTTTTTATATTTATTATTATTTATATTATGGGTGCAACTGTTTGCACTCTCATTACTGCAATTTTCTGCACCCTCATCTGCAACTTTTGTTGGTATCTTTTCTGTATTAAGATATATTCTTCTTTTGCTACTTTCATGTTTTACTATAATATAGCAAAGTTTCTTTAATTTAGACAATGAATAATTTATCGTTCTATCAGATGAATTTATATACTCTTTTAGATAATCATTCGTAGCATAACAATACTCTTTATTTAAGGCAAGTGATATGATAAGACTTAAAACATCATTTTCAGTTCTTGATAATTTCTTATCTCTAAATAATATTCGTGGAGTCATGATAAATTCACAATCTAACTTTAAAATAATTATTCTCCTTAAATTTAAAATGATAATAATAGGCTTTTCTTTTACCTATAAAATAGGCAAAGTTATCCCTAAGACTTTATTTTAAATCCTGTCTCTCGGATTAAATGAAGTTTATTCTATCTTTATAGAAAAGGTACTAACATAAGCCTTATATCTTACTGTACCATATCTACTAGGAGTTATTTAACAACCTAGTAGATTTATTGTGTACATTCCTACATCATATTCTTTATAGATTAGATACTTTGATTGTTCCAATCTTTCAAGGTTTTTTCTAAGTCCTTGATTATTTATCTTCACTACTTGTTGTAATTCTCCAACATTTAGATCTGTGATAATCCTATCTTGCCCTTTAGAATATATATAAGAATATATTAACTTCCCCTCAGGCTTGATTCTCTTATCTTTTAAAATCTTTGTTGGAATTCCTTGATGTCTTTTATTCATTCATAGTTTTCCTCCTTTCTCTTACTTGTTAACATTTTTGATTTAATGTTAATGTTTGGAAACACATACTATACTACATGATAATTACTATATTGTCAACACTTTTAGAAACAATTTTATTTATTTTGTTGATTTTAGTTAACATATATGCTATTATGTATTTGTGAGGTGTATTACAATGCAAGAAAAAAAAATCGGCGAAATAATCGCTGAAGCACGAGAAAAAGCAGGTTACTCACAAAGACAACTTGCTAAAGAAGCAAACATTAGTAATGCTGAATTATCTAAAATTGAATCAGGAGAAAGAGAAGTACCTAATCCTAAAACATTAAGAAAGATAAGTAAGTTTATAAATGTTAATTATAACGAGATGATGTATAAAATAGGTTTAGGCATGGAAGTTAGTTCTTTAAATCCATTTATCAAAGCTTATTATGAAAAAATGAAGTTAGATGAATTAAATGAGGCTGAAATCAATGTTTTAGGTAGTATTGAAAATTCAACAAAGCTTGTTAATGCTTGTAGAGAAAATTTAGAAAATAAAAACATATTGGAAAGCGAAAGAGAATTACTGCTACATACAATAGAAGATACTGAATATCAAATCAATACTTCTAAAGAAATTATTATTTTGATTCAAAGTTTAAAAGTAAAGGAGAGAAACAAAAATGCAAAAAAGTAAAATTATAATAAGAAATATTGGAATCATATTATTAAATATTTTTATGGTAGTAAGCTTAGTATTAGTTTTATTTCAGAAAAATGATTATGGCTATAATTTGTATTGGGTTATTACTCCATTTCTAATGGTATTGGTGTTAATGGTAATAGGTAGATGGAGTGTAAGAGGGTTAAATGCTGATAAAGAAGAATCGAGAGTGATACAACGATCTTTTGATGATTCAACAACTATATCAACAGTAGTTTTTGGAATAATATATCTAACAATACAATTTATAGATTATGTAAAAAAGGGATTAACAAATAATTCAATAGTAATCATAATCTTCTTTGTAGTAATGATTACTTATGAACTTATAACTTACTTAGCTATATATGTAGCCAAAAGAGATACTGCAAGATTATTAGAGAAAACATACAATAAGAAAAAATAGTCTTTTCGCTTTTCGTAAGATTAGCGATTAGACTATTTTTTTTATAAAAAGGTGGGGTGCGTTTTGTTTGCTTTAGCAAATGAACGCAGCGATAATCTTTTTCTTTTTATGTAGCGATAGTGAAATAAAAAGGCAACTATATTACATTGTGAAACTTTGCAATATAAGTTGCTTCTAGGGTTTCCAAAGGGAAAATTCCCTTGGCACACATCGTTATTGGCTTGCCAATATCGTAGTGTGTTACTAACTTGTCTAAAAGTTAGTTAAAACCGAAATCCATTAGTTACGAAGTTTCTTTTGGATTTCGGCTTTCCATAGTATTAAATAAATTGTTTTATTTTTTCTAAATCATTTAATGATAACTCAATATCATTATTATTCAACATACTTTTAATAACAATCTCTCCTTTAGATAATTCATCTTCTCCTAATATAATTACATAAGGAATATTTTCTCTATTAGCATAGTCTAGACTTTTCTTTAATTTTTTATTCTGCATTTGTATTTCAACTTTGTACCCTAAATCTCTTAAATTATTTGCTAATTTTAAACTTTCAAGATTTGTTTCCATCGGAATTATATAAATGTCTACATTAGATTCATTTTCAAACATTTCTTTATCTTTTAGTAATTCATAAATTGATGATAAGCCAAAACTTATTCCTACTGTTGGATATTCATTACCATCACCAATAAAATTAGTAATCATTTTATCATATCTTCCACCTGCACCTATACTACAAGTTATTTTTCCATTTTTTTCATATACTTCAAATACATTACCTGTATAATAATTTTGTCCTCTTGCTAATGATGATGCAAATATGCATAAATCATTAATATTTAGTGCTTCTAAATAACTTGTTAATTGATTTAATTCATCTAATCCCAAAATAATTTTTTCATTTTTGGTAGTTTCAAACTTATTATTTAATTCACATAAGGATAAGCTAAAATACTCTAAAAGTAAGTCGATTTGTTGTGTTTTTAATCCAATATTAAGTAAATTATTTTTAAATTCATCTTTACTTATTTTTTCCAACTTATCAATATTGGTAGTAACTAGCGAAACTAAATTTTCATCAACACCACATTCTAGAATCAAACCATTCATCAAATTTCTACTATTATATTTGATAATAATATCAATGCCTAATTCTTTAAATGCTCTAGTAAATAAGGTCATCAATTCAGCTTCTATCATTTGCCCAGATAAACCAACAACATCAACATCACATTGCGTAAATTCTCTATCCCTTCCAACCTTAATAGGTCCATCTCTAAAAGCCTTTGCTATTTCATAGCGTTTAAATGGTATATTTATTTTATTTTTATTTAATGCAATAAATTTTGCAAAAGGTACAGTTAGATCGTATCTTAATCCTAATTGTCTTTCCCCTTGATCACTTAATTTATAAATCTCATTTAATATATCATTATCCTCATCATACTTATCACTTAAAATGTCATAGTAACATAGTAGTGGAGTTTCAATTGGATTATATCCATACTCTTCAAAAATTTTTCTTAATGTATCATTTATATAATTTCTGATTCTTTGTTCTTTAGGTAAAAAATCATAGCCACCTTTTACATTTTGAATTTTCATATCATTTCCCCATTTCTATTTTTATTTCTATATCATTATTCTTTATCTGCAAGTTACAATATGCACCTATTGGAATTGTAAACATTGGATTTGTATGTCCAAAATCAGCTCCACATACAATCGGAACATCTTTTAACTTTTTCTTATTTTTAATGATAGTTTTTAACTTATCAATAGTCATATTACTACATAACTGGAATCTGCCAAAAACAATTCCTTTTATTTTGCAATTAGGTAATTGTAATAATGATTCTAAGTTTCTATCAAATTCTAATAAAAATACATCATTTCCAAAATCATCAGCATCATCTTCAAGAAACAATATACTATCATTTAAATTGGGCATATATTCTGTGCCTTGCAATAAGTTGATAGTGCATAAATTACCACCAATAATTTTTCCAAAAGATTCACCATTTTGGATTGGTATCATACCATCATTTTTTAAAGTAGCTTTTTCCATTTTATTATTTACTTTTTTATAGTCATATATTACCTTTGATGAATGAATCATAAAATCCTTATTTTTTAATATTTTCTCAAAATATTGTAGAGTATATTCATTATCAGAACTAAAACCACTTAACATCGGTCCATAGTATGTAGTTAAATTTGTTTTCTTCATAATTGCAATTAATAATGCTGTAATATCAGAATAGCCAATAATTATTTTAGGATTCTGTTTGATAATCTTATAATCCAGATATGGAAGTATTTGATTTACATTATAGCCTCCATCTGCACACACGATTATTTCCACATTTTTATCTAAAAATGCATTCATTAAATCTTCAACTCTATTTTTTATACTAGAGCATCCAAAATAAGTATCTTTATCAAAAATGTATTTTCCTACTGTTAATGAATATCCTAAACTTTTGAAATATTTTTCAGCATTTAATATTTTGGCTTTATCGTTTTCGGATAAACTCATTGATGGAGCTATTAATCTAACTTCTTTCATATTTAATCTCCCTTCTAAAAAGTTTTAATTGTTGTTCAGTAGAATTTATAAATTGTTGTGGTCTTTTTATATTTTCGATTTTTATAACATTTAATATTTTCTTTAATTCTCTGTTAGAAAATAAACAACCACATGTATCTATCGAATAATAGACAAGTCTATTATTAACTGAGATATATTCACAAAGCAAATCGTATAAATCACCTTTAAAATCTGAATAGTAACCTTGATAATCAATATAAGACACCTTAATTAAACTAACTAAATTCATTTTCAAATATAACTCTTCTAAATAATCTTTAGATCTACCAACATTATAGCTTTCTACAATATTTTCATTTAATCTTTTATATCTTTCTTGTAATTCTAAGTCTGTTGCAAAATTTCCAAGATTTTCTTCACTAAATAGATAATTTAATTTTGATTTTAAAGCTTGCTTCCACTCATTTACTCGCATTTTATTTTGTTCATCCTTTACAACTTCTTTTTGAACAAATTCATTAACAATATTTTCTTTCTCTGATTTTAGTTCAACTTCAATTTTCATTTTTACTAATGATTGAACTTTACTTTTAATGACTGTTAACATCTCATTATTAAGTATATTACTTTTATTCTTTACTTTATTATACTCATTAACCAATGCAACTAACTCAGTTACATCTGCTTTCTCAAGTTCATTTTCAATTTGTAAACATTCACCATCAACAAACAAATACATTTCTCCATATGAATATATTTTATCTTCACCTATTAAAAACAAACTATTAGGCTTGCAAGCAAAGAATACACATTTATTACTATCTGGTTTCAAATAGTTTTCAACAAATATTTCATTTTTTTGTAGTGTAGCATCATTAGGACAAAAATCGGTTTCCATGGTAATAGGATTAATACTTAGTGACCTAATATTTAAAGGATATTCGTATGGATCTTTCCCATAGTAATAATTGTCATACTTTCCTCCATATATTCTTTCTGCTGACATTACACTCCCTGAGCAAATTGAAGAAATTAGTATATTTTTATTATTTATTAATTCATTAAATTTAATTCCTTTTGATTCTAATGCATAAAGAATACTAGCAAATTTACTATCAGCACCAATTCCTAAAAATAATAAATCACATTGTTCAATATTTTCTGATACCTCATCAATGTTATCAGTATCAATTACTGTTAAATTGGTTTTGCTTAATGATTCATATCCTAAACAATTTAAATAATAGTTATATGCACTAATATATAGCTTTGCTCTACTAATGTTATCTTCTTTTGAATATCCACCAATATATGCAATTTTAATATCACTTAAATTTCCTTTTACTTTTAATAACTCTCCTAATAAAGATACATATTTTCTTAAAAATATATTATCAATTAAATCTTTATTCACTCTTGGATTTCCTCCACTAGTGATAATCGTTGGATAGCTTCCAGCTATCATAATATTTCTTTCCATAATTAGCATCTCTCTTTCATATAATATTTTTTAAGTGATGCTAATTACCTAAAATAAAAACTATACAGATTTTATTTACCTGTATAGTTCATTTCTATATTTAATACAGGCAACAAGCACCACAAATAGCACTTGTGCCTACGATCAAATTTTAATGTCGTATTAACAAGTGCAGATTATTATGATGATGTTGTCTAACTATATTATTAATTTTTAACATAACAATCTCTCCTTTTCAAAAATCAACTAAATTTTATCACATTTACACTATCTTGTCAAATTTCGGATTTTGTAAGTTTTGCTATAAAGATAACTCATAATCCTCCTTGTCTTTATTGTTATAAGCTTTTTTATTAGTTTTTAAATAACTAGGTGCTTTTACATAATCAAATAATTCATCTTCTTTGGTAGTTCCTCTTGATATTTCAACAACATCATTCATATCAAAGTCGTTGTTATCAAAATAGTCTTTTATTTCAGTTGTAGTGACTTCTTTTGTAGGTTCATTACCAATTTGTAGTAATTCCCTAAAAAAGTGCTTTATTGCCTCCAAAATGGCTTTTAAATAGTCTTTAAGATGGTTATTCTCTTTCGTTAAGTTTTGATTTCTAGTAGTAAGTGCTTTTACTTCTCGTTGTAAATTTGCATTTTCTTTTTCTAATGTTTGATGACTTTTGCTAAAAGTATTTACCTCATTAAATAATTGCTCCATTTTGGGTTGAAATTCCATAATCTTTTTAGTTTCTTTTATTACATTTTTCATACTATCAAAAGTATCTTTTCGTACTTTTACATATTCTTTATCTATTAAAGTATTTTTAGTAGTTTTCATTTTTTCTTCAAATTCATTCATAGCATTATCAAGACTTTTATTGATAGTGGTTACCTTATCTTCATAATATCTAGTTGTTTTCTTAAACTCTTTTACTTTTTCATGTTTTCTATTACTACCCTTAATACCTCGTTCTAGTTCGAAACCATTTTCTCTTAATCTTAAATTATAAATATCTTGTAATTCTGATAAATGAATATTATCTCTAATATATTGCTTTTTAGAAATAGTTAATCTTTCAATATTTGTTCTTTTATCTAACTTTTTAACAAGTGGTACAACTACACAATGAATATGAGGTGTTAGTTCATCCATGTGTATTGTTGCGTGTAATATCTGTTCTTTCTTATAACCTAAATCGTTGTAAACAAAATCCATACAAGTATCAGCCCATCTCATTATTTCATCATTACTCATATTATCAAAGAATTTATGGGTTGCAGTAAACATGAGTTCATCAGCTACAACACTTTTAGATTTATTTAACATTTCATTAAAGGTCTTTTTTCTTTCAGGTCGTTCAGTTTTCATTCGTTCATTGTGTTCTTTTTCATAATCTTTTACAAGCAATTTAAAACCCTTAACATACTTTTCTGATAAGGGTACTAATTCTATATTATTTTTAGTTAATTCTAATTTAATATTTGGATTACTTTTATAGGCTTTTTTATCTCGTTTATTGTGTGATCCTATTTGTGCTAAATCATTTATAGTCATTATTGGTTGACTTCTAAATATTCCATAATTCATACATATCATTCCTCGCTTTCTTAAATTTGCATAATAAAAGATACTTTCTTCAAGTATCTCCTAATAGTTTTCAATTAACTTTATCCTTAAAATCATAGAAATCAAATTTTCTTATTTCATAAGTCTTATTGCACTTACCGCATTTTCTCTTAAAAATTCCTTTATTATAATTATTCATAAATTGTTCATGATTAAATATATTTTGGCAACCACAATATTTGCATACATATATTAAAGAATCTTTTTGTTCAGATGTTAAATTATAATTGTCTAAAGTAATGCAAAAAGCATAAAACAAATTGTTAATATTAAAATTATACTCATTTTCAGTTATTAATTGTTCTTCTAACAAAATGTTTGAGATGAGAACAATAAAATATAATTGAATAGAACATAATACTTTGTAGATATAGGTAATCTGCTCAGCTACAACATTATCATCATAAAATATCATATTGAAATTAGCATCTTCAGTTTTATAATTTTTTCTACTCGTTACTATGTGTATAGCTTTATTCCAAAATTTTTCTAACCCTTCATATGAGTTAGATGAATATCGTAAGTCGTATAATTTTTTAGCAGTAAAAAAATTTATCTTTTTACAAACCTTTCTTAATACTTTTTTCTTTTCATTTTCAGAATAACTCTCAATTCTAAAATTTTCTATAGAACTATTTGCAAACTTAGAAATTATTCTATAGCCAGAAACATAAAATAATTCTATCATAAACAAATCATCCTTAAATGGTTTCCTTAAAAGAGTATATGCTACACTAAAATGACCTTTTAAACAACAATCAATTGCATCTTTAACATAGATATTATAATCAGAAATTAATGAAAAAATTATATGCTTATATAGACTTTTATTTATTACTGTAGCATATCCATGATTTCTAAAATAGAAAATATCATACTTATTTGAATCAAGTTTCTTTTTATCCTTATCTTTGAAATCTATCTTCTCTTCAGACCATTTTTTTAAATCAGCTCGTTCCAAAATACTAACGATATAGTTATTACATAACATCAAAAAATTATAATCTTTTATTTTATCTTCATCTAAATACATATTTTTCACCAAATCATTAAATATTATACCATCAAAAAAGATACTTTCCTATCAAAGTACCTTAATTAATACCCAAAAATGGTGTAGGTAAGAGGATTCACACCTCAACTGCAAATCTATACAAAACTCTATCCTTTACAATAACAACCAACATATAGGTTACCTACATAAACACTGCAGTTTACACCTTTTATTGTTATCATAGTACCCTCTTTCTTTTCAACTAATAGCTTTATGATAAGATTTATCATAACAATTATAATGGAAATACTCATAGGCAAAACTAGTGTTGCTATAGACACCAAGGAATCGAGAATTGCTAGTTTAATAAAAATGGAGATAATGGGAATCGAACCCACATCTTTAATTTTGGAGATTACTATTCTACCATTAAACTATATCCCCATATTCGTATTATACAATATTTTTTTATTATTTTCTATAAAAAAGATACTTTCCTACCAAAGTACCTTAATTTCCTTGTATTTACTTACTTTATAGCCATTCTTTTATTTTTGGATTTTTCAGTATCCTCCATGTCCTGGATCAATTACAATTTTTTTTGCCATTTTAGATTTCCTCCTCAAAATATTTTATGAAAAAATAAAATTTAGGTCACTTCATCTAAAACATTCTTCAAAAAAAACCATTTCTAAGAATTAATCATTTTTTATTTCTTAAATTTATTAAAGATTATTACAAATAAAAACCCCATAAAGAAATTATGAGGTTTAAAGAAAATAGATTAACGTTTACTAAATTGTGGTGCTCTACGTGCTTTTTTAAGACCTGGTTTTTTACGTTCTTTAACTCTTGGATCTCTAGTAACAAATCCAGCTGTTTTTAAGATTTTACGATAAGAATCATCGCTTGATTGATCAGAATTAGCATCAAATAGGACTAAAGCTCTAGTAATACCTAAACGAATAGCTCCAGTCTGTCCTGAAAAGCCACCGCCCTTAACTGTAACTTCAACATCAAATTTATTTTCATTGTTTGTCATAGTTAAAGGTTGTTTTAAATCCATAACAAGTGTTTGATAAGGCATATATTCATTAACATCTACGCCATTAACAGTAATAATTCCTGTACCACTTGTTAATCTTACTTGTGCACTAGAACGTTTTCTACGTCCTGTTGCAGACCAACATTGTTTTTTTGTAGCCATAATACCCTCCTAATCAACTTTCATTTCTATTGGTTTTTGAGCTTCATGTTTATGATTAGTATCTTTATAAACAAACAACTTCTTACCCATGGCTCTTCCAAGTCTTCCATGAGGAAGCATTCCTTTAATTGCTCTTTCCAACATTTCTTCTGGATAACTCTCAATCATTGTCTTAGCATTTCTTTCTCTAAGACCTCCTGGGTATCCACTATGATTATAATACATCTTATCGTTTAACTTATTTCCTGTTAAATTAACCTTAGAAGCATTAATAACAATTACATAATCTCCACAATCAACATGTGGTGTATAAGTAACTTTATGTTTACCTCTTAAAACAGTTGCAGCTTTAGTAGCAATTCGACCTAAATTCTTTCCTTCAGCATCAATAACATACCACTTACGTTCAATATCTTCTTTTCTTTGCATGAATGTTTTCATGAATCTTTTCCTTTCATAAGCTATTCATCACACTAAACTTTCCCACAGCTTGGTGCTTCATAACAAATAAAATGTACCAATCTAAATTATAGGGAAAAATTGACTAAAAGTCAAACAAAAATAGCCAATTTAAGCATTATTTTAGTTCAAATTTGACATATTTACTCTTTTTTTAAGATAAGTTTAGATTCATTAAAGAAAGAACAATCATTTTGAAACGTCTCCAAATCCAACCAAGCAATAAAATCATGCGTAACATAAGTAACCATTCTAAGCCTTATTCTTCCATTTATTTCTTGATTAGCAACAATAAACGCATCAATATCCTCTATTGTTCCTTTATAAATAGTCTTCCCATCCTTTATAAGTCTAACAGAGTCGCAAATAACATTCTGATAATCATAATTTAAAAATACAGGCTCTGTATCATAACTCGTCTTATAAACCTTTTGTCCTTTTTTCAAAATCAGTTCATCAAAAGAATAGGAGCCATTTAAATCATTCCCCTGAGTAATCAACTCCATTAAAGAGGTAGAAACTTTTTCTTTTCGATAATTTTTTTCCATATTTTCCAAAACGAAATCATCTAAATTTGCTGTTTCTGAATCAAGATATTTATTTTTCATTTCATTTACTTCATCACAAATAAATAAATTAAATACAAGATAAGAAAGAATTAAACTCATATTTATCAATTTTTTAGAGCCTTTAAATTTTGTTTGACGTATTCTTTTAATCTTATACAACTCATTTTGCTCATTTTGAGTTCCAAAAACATCTTTTATCATTCCAAATTGATTACTTATAGATATTAAAAATTCTTTCCAGTCTAAACATTGAAATAATTTCACTAAAGAAATGTCCTTAAATTCTAATTTTTTATTCTTGTCTTTTTTCTTAAAACTTTGATTAATTAGGTCATTTAAAAAATCTCGAATCAGTGAATTCTTATTTTTAGAAAGTATAGAATTAAAAATCAATTGAAAATCATTTTTACTAACAATTGTTCCATATCTATTCTTAAATGTGTCATTAAACTGTTTTTCAACCTTTTCACAAAAAAATTGAATATCTTTTAATTGTGGTTCCACACTAGTACCTTGCTCTAAATCCAACAAACGCTGCTCTTCTTTTTTATCATCTAAATATCTCTGTATAATTTCATATTCATATTCTTTTATATAAAAATAATCTAAAAAACGAATAAATAAAATCCCCACTTCTTTAGATAAATTTAATTGTTTAAAAATAAAATCATAATTCCCATTAGCAAATCGTTTCATAATTTTAAGCGTCTCTTCTTCTTTAAAATCTAAATTTTTTTGAATATTAAAAAAAACACTTGCTAAATTTGGATACTTTAACTCTTCCTCATTTTTTAAAACACTAAATTGAAACCATTCAATAAACCCTTGATTGGCCCCCATCCCAAAAAATTCAGAAGGAAAATGCGTATTAAAAAGAGGCACACAAAAATAATGATACTTTTTTAAAAATGATTCAACTTGACTTAAATCTAAATATTTTTCAAATTCTTGATTTTTATTTATCGTAATTTGTAATCCACAAGACAAGACCTCTCCATTTTTATCTTTTTTCATAAAAAAATTATGCGTCAATTCAAGAAGTAAAGCTCTTCGGTAACTTTTAATATTTTCTTTAAAATCAACAAAACTTAAATGATGACCTTTCAACGCATACAAGTAAACAGTAGGAGTAAACAACGCTGAATCTTTTAAAAACTGACTTTCATAAGAATCAAATTTCAAATTTTGAAATACTTCACCCATTTTTTCATCAAATTCTTTTACTAAATATCTTCCATTGGTACAAAAATAAACTCTTCCTATGAACAAAGCTTGCCCACGAACCATTCTCTCCTCTAGAGTCATAGTATTTTCCATAAATTTTTTCTCCTTTAAGACAAATTGTATCCATCAAATACTATGCGTATCAAAAAAAAATATCTCTTCTATTTTACTAATAATTCATAATTCTTTTATTCCAAAGTCGATTCTTTCCACCAAACAACTATAAATCAAATATCCAATCTTTATTCATAATACACGCCTTCTAAATAAAGCCCTCTAGCCGGGGCACATCTTAATTGATAGTTAAAATGATCCTCTTCTAACATTTTCTTTATTAAAAAAAGATCGCATTTACCTTCATTATAATCAAGCATTGCTCCCACTAAGTTTCTAACCATATATCGATAAAAACTTCTTCCTTTAAAAACAATAGCGACCTCATCATGATTAACATGAATTTCAATATCTTCTATACTACCATTAAAATGTTCTCGATCACCAGAAACAAAATTATGAAAATTATGTTTTCCTATAAATAAATCAGCGCACTCTCTTAATTTATTTAAATTTAAAGTATTTTCATAAAAATAATAATAACGATATTTAAAAGGTATAAAGCTTCCGATATTAATTTTATAGATGTACTTTTTACTTTTTACTGAAAAACGAGCATGAAAATCCATACCCACATTTTTACACTCTAATATTAAAATATAAGGAGCAACGATTCGATTAATTGCTTTTTTTAAACGTTCTACAGGTATAGAAACTTGCAAATCAAAATGAGCACATTGTCCTAAAGCATGAACACCAACATCTGTTCTTCCAGCGCCTTTAATACATACTTTTTTCTTACTTATAATGCTTAAAGCTTTTTCTAATTCTCCCTGTACTGTCACTTTATCTTTCTGTCTTTGAAAACCGTAAAATGAACTTCCATCATAACAAAACTTTATAAAATACCTCATAACACAAAACTCTCTTTAAAATATCTAATCCTTACTATCAGGAAGTTTAATAATCACCTCATTTGGGTAAGAATATAAATACTTCTCTCTAGCGTATCTTGCAACATAATTACTATCTTGTAATTTTGTAATTTCAGACTGTAGTGACTCCTCTTCTCTTAGTAACTGATTATATTTCTCACTTAAAACCGCCACTTCATTTCTGTTATCAATAATTTGACATAAATCGTTAAACACACTTGATATAATTACCCCTACTAAAAGAAGAATGACACTAGCCAAAAAAGTTAAACGTCTTTTGGTTTTTTTAGTAATCTTTTTATCCATGACATCCTCCTACTATTCTCATGAATTATACCATTTCTTTAAAAAACTTTCAATTTATATTCTTTTAAATGACACAATTTACATAAATTTTGACAAATTGATTTTAAATAAAAATACAAAACCTTTCTTTTTACAGATACAACTAAACCATAAATTAACTATTTTTTAAATTTTTGAAGCATGATTTTACCCAGTCTATAAATTCGTTTATAATAAAAACAAGAAAGAAGAAAACCAATGCCCATCACTAATAAAAAATAAATATGAATCACACCATAATTAACTTTATACATTAATAAAACATATAAAAGAGCTACATCGACAACATAAACAAAAGTAACCAAATATTTTATAAAAATGGAGTGTTTTTTTATAAATTTATAATTTAATAAACTAGTTAAATACAAAAATACACCAAACAAAAAAGAAAATAAAAAGGAAATTAACTGAATTTTATAATTCATTATTTAAATAATTTATTAAAAAAACTTTCTTTATCTTCTTTTTTATCACTATCTAGATACGTAAAACTATTTATTTTTCCCTTTATTTTCACATTTCCATCATGAGTATCCAATCTAAGAATTTCTAAGCCACTCCCTTTAATTAAAATAATCCCCATATTACTTTCTAATAAAAACTCTTCATTATCAAAACTAGAAATTTTTTTAATACCAGTTAAAAAGATTTCTCTTCGATCACTAATTTTGATTTCATGACCACCTAAAATTATTGTATCCATTTCTTTATCCATATTCTATATTCCTTCCTAATAAAGAATATGATGAATTAAAATAATTATGCCAAAAAAAAGATAACAATTTTTTGCTATCTAAAATTTAAACTTATTCAGCTGTTTCTTTTTTAAATTCTTCTAAAATAACATCTTGAAACATATTACGAACATCTGTATTAATTGGATGTGCAATATCTTTATATTCCCCAGTAGCTGTTTTTCTACTAGGCATAGCTATAAATAAGCCATTATCACCTTCAATAATTCTAATATCATGAATAGCAAATGAATTATCAATCACTACTGTTGCGATTCCTTTCATTCTGTTTCCATCTTTTTCAAATTTACGAACGGTTACTGATGTAATTTCCATATTATGATTCTCCTTCTAAAGTTCTCTAGTAACTTAATACCATTTTATGACATATTTGTAAGTTTATCAAGAGCTTTTTACAAATACTTGATATTTATTTCACCTGTTGCTAAATCCGAATAACTAAAACTCTTTTCAACCTGTTCCTCGTTTACTATAAAAATACTTGGATAAACATGTGTAATCGTTCCTTTCACAATATAACTTTTATTTCTCATACCATGTACTGCTATCTCAACAGATTTATTCAAATGTTTTCTAACTTCCTCTTTTATTATATTAATATTCATTCTTTTCTCCTTATCTAGGGTATCCAACATACATAAGCCCTTTTGAAAACAACCCACCAACCCCATCACTACCATATTTTGTCTTTTCAAGCAAAGCAATCAAATCCACTTCTTTATTCCTTTCCGTTAAAGCAAGATGAGTTGCAATAATTGCTGGATCCAAACAGTGAATATTTACTCTTTTAGGACTTGAAGCAAAATTAGCACCTGCTTTAATTAACTCTTCATAATTACTCTGACAAGCACCCGCAATAATCACTAATTTTTCATGACTTTTTTCATATTTACGACATTCTCTTACTGCTTTAACAAAATTTTCTGTATTTTTATAATTTCTTAAATCACTAGCATTACCCTTCTTTTTATAATAAGCATCATGACCTGTAATAATAACTAAATCAGGTTTAAAATCTTCTAACAATCCACGGACTTTTGAAGCAATTTCCACTTCCATGATTTTTTTTCCTATAGCTAAAACATTATGTTTTTTATAATAATTCAAACAACGAGTTAAATACTCACTGTCTCCATCAATATGCAAAACCTTTCCAGGTAAATAAAAAAACTCACTTCGATCCAAGTCATCCTCTTCCTCATCAACTTCAATTCGTAAGTTTCCTTGTTCTTCTTCACTAACCAGAACCAAATCATCTACTTCACTATCGGCATAAAGACGAACATCTATACCTTTTAGATAACAGATATTTCCCTTAATATTCATGACCTTAAAAAGCGTATCATGTTGATAACTATTTCGAGTAACCAAGTCTCCCTTTTTTATTTGCATCTCCTTCACCTATATAATTTATATTCTAAAAAAAACATTTCATTCCAAAATTTCTCTTTTTCCCTCCTATTAATGATACAGACTAAAATTCATTAAAAACAAACTTAACAAAAATCAAAATTTTTTTCAAGCATTTTCGTTCGTCTAATTTCGATAAAAAATAAAAAAGGCATGAAAGCCTACTCCATAAAAAAATCATTAAATCATTTTATCAAAAATAAAAACAATTCCTTATAATCTTCCCGACGGATTTCTTCAGCCCGTACATTTTCACTATAACCCAAACTTCTTAGTTTTTCCTTAATTTTAATAAATGCCTCCAAAGACAAATTATTTTTTAAAGTTTTTCTTTTATTTTTAAAACACATTTTAATAAAAGAAATATATTTTTCTTTATCAACACCTAGAGGTGTTTTTTTATTTAATTTCAAAACCACACTGTCTACCTTAGGAACAGGTGTAAAATTTCTTTTGTCTACATCCATAATAATTTCACTATTGTAACCATAATCTACTAATAAAGTTAAAGCATTATAGTTTTTACTTTTCTCTTTCGCTACAACTCTTTCACCATACTCTTTTTGAACAAGTAAAACAATAGAAGTGAAACAATCTAAATCCATCAATTTAAGTAAAATAGGCGTGGTAATATAATAAGGAATATTAGAAACAACATAAACTTGTCTATAAGGAATTTTTTCAATATCCGCTTTAACATTTCGCTTTAAAAAATCACCATAAAGAATTTGAACTTTATCACAGACATAGGAATTTAAATAATCTTTCATACGTTGGTCTATTTCATAACACAATAAAGAACACCCTTTTTGAGCTAAAAAATTTGTTAAAGCACCCATACCAGGACCAATTTCAATAATTAAATCGCTTTCAGAAACTTCAATAGAATCACTTATTTTTTGTAAAATGTCCTTATTTTTCAAAAAATTTTGACCAAATTTTTTCTTTGCTTCAATCATTTTTGCCATCCACTTCTTAAAACATCATAAGTAATGCTACTTCTTCCTACGTAAGATAAAGCATAACTAAGTTCAGGCGTTAACAAATCGATATCATTATTTAAAACGCCTCGATCTAAAACAATCGCTAAGATAGGATCCTGTGATACACTAGGTTTATTAAAACGAATGATACTTCCACATGGTAAATTTTTACTTGACGCAACAATTCTGACTTCTCCATAACTAATATCTTGATAAGTATCAGTTCCATCTAAAACATAGTAATTAGGTAAACAAGCAAGCTTACCACTACATAAAGGACACGTTGCCACGTAACCAGTTAAATCACCTGTAAAAGTATCCTTAGCACTATACAAGTCATTCTTAATATCTTCTTTTAATTTTAAAGCCATTGTTGATAAATCAATACTCTTATTATAATTATCATTTAGTACTTTTGTTTCTTTGATATTAGTACTTGACTCAACAATAATTACAAGTAATACCAGTAACCCCGTTTGTAATAATTTAAAACAAATTTTGAGAGTATTATGAATCACTTGATCACCTCAATTTATACCTTATTTTATCAAAAGCCCTATTAAATGTCAAAAAGACGCTTTATATTTTGATTGGTAATATTTGCTAGTTCTTCCATACTTATATGTTTTAAATTACAAATATATTCAGCTATCGTTTTAACTTTACTAGGATCGTTTGGTTTTCCTCTAAAAGGAGTAGGAGTCAAATAAGGACTATCGGTTTCAAGTATAATTGAAGATAAGTCAAGTTTTTCTATGACCTCCTTTAAATGACTGTTTTTAAAAGTAATGACACCATTAATTCCCAATAAAAAACCCATTTTAATATAAATATTCGCTACTTCTAAACTTCCACTAAAAGAATGAATAACCCCTCTAACATTATATTTTTTCAAAATTTCAATCGTATCATTGGTTGCTTCTCTAGAATGGATCACAACAGGTTTTTGTGAAAGTTCAGCCAGTTTCAATTGACGCTCAAATAACTCCATCTGTTTTTGCTTAGTTTCCTTATCATAATGATAATCTAAGCCTATTTCTCCAATCGCAATTATTTTTTTTTGATTTAAATTTTCTTCAATAAACTCTAAATCTTCCTCTGTATAGCGACACACTTCTTCAGGATGAATCCCCAAACAACCATATATTTCTTTAACTTTTAAAAGATTCAAAACTTCTCTATTTGTTTTTGAATCACATCCAGCTACTATATAACGATTAACCATATTATCTTTCGCACTTTGCAAAATTTCTTCTATATTTTCATAATATTCTTTAAATAAATGACAATGCGTATCACAAAACATAAAATTCACTTCCAAAAATACTATAACAAAAACTTAAAAAGATGTAAAATCACTTTTTTAATGACAAAACCAAATCTTTTGTAAAATAAGATTGACCATACCCAGAAGGCAAGACTTCATATTTTTGAACATCAAAATAATGATTAAATGCATCACATTCATTTTTAACAGAACTCATATAAGAATAAGCACTTGCTGGAAAAAAATTTTTTCGTAATTCACCTGCCGCACCATAATAATAATTAAAAATTAGTTCTCCATTATTTCTTAATAAACACCATAAATTTTGCTTTATAAATTCGCTAAAATTTTTAGGTGTAGAGGATAAATACTGATAAATATTGGAAAGATAAATAAAATCAAATGAATCATTCACCTCCTGTTTAATATGCATTAAATCTAAGTCTGTAAAATGAATAGAAACATGCGGAATTCTTTTTTTTATAAGTTCATACTCATTCCTTGAATAGATGGAAAAATTATTATCTATAATCTCTCCATCATGATTCACCGAATCAAAAAGGGAAAAGAAAATTTGAAAAGGTGAAAAAGATTGAAACAAAATATCCCAAAATCTTAAATAATGTCCAGTCAAAAATTTTCTAATTTTTTTATAATAAGAATTATAGAATTGACTAGAATAAAAATCAACAAATTCATCGTATTCTAAAGCTTTAATAGAAGCTATTTTAAGAACACAACCATATTTTGCTAATTTATTAATATCAAATGCTTGAACTCTAGACGCCCCTAAAAGAATGGCTTCCAAAATTTGATCCCCACTTCCTGTGACGATTAAAATAGTATTAAAATCAAACATTTTTTTAAAAAGCTCTTTCACATTTTCTGTCCCTTTAATAGGAATTCTACAATATTTTTTATAAATACACGCTTGCTCATCATTCTTTAAAATGACATTTTTAGCATGAAGCAAATCTCTTTTAAAATCAAATTTAACCATAAAAACCCCCAAAAATTATTTTATTTCTTCTAAAAAATCAAGTCAATAAATAATTTAAACTTCAATTCTTTGAAATAAAATTTTAGCTTCATTTAAATCATAAACGTTTTCTTTATTAAACTGCCTATTCTTATCCTTTATATTTATTTGTTTAATAATCTCTTCACTTGTGTTTGGTAAAAACGGTTCTAAAAATAAAGCACAAACTCGTATTGCTTCAACTAAGTTATAAAGAACAGTTTCCAAACACGCTTTCCTACTCTCATCTTTAGCTATAACCCAAGGCGTGGTTTCATCAATGTATTTATTACACCTTCTAAGAACTTCAAAGATTTCGTCAATAGAACTTCCAATTTCTAGAGTATTCATTTTCTCTTCCACTCTCATTTCCAAAGCATTAACCATTGATAGAAGTTGCACATCATAAGAAGTTCCTACTCCCTTATTCTCTAAATGATTAGAAAAATACTTTTTACTCATCGCTAATGTTCGATTCACTAAATTACCTAAAATGTTTACTAAATCACCATTAATTCTTTCGATTAATAGTTCTCTTGAAAAAACACCATCACTTGCAAATGGAATCTCATGAAGCATATAATAACGAATCGCATCTGCGCCAAATTCATTAACTAAATCATCCGCATAAATAACATTTCCTTTGGATTTACTCATCTTGCCATCACTCATAATAAGAAACGGATGACCAAAAACTTGTTTAGGTAAAGGTAAATTCAAACTCATTAAAAAGCAAGGCCAATAAATCGTATGAAAACGAATAATATCTTTTCCAATTAAATGCAAATCAGCTGGCCACCATTTATTAAATTCCGGACTTGACTCATCTATATCGTAACCAATATTCGTAATATAATTCGTGAGAGCATCAAGCCAAACATAAACATTATGCTTCGGATTATGGGAAACAGGTATCCCCCAATCAAAGGACGTTCTAGAAACACATAAATCTTGCAAGCCAGGTTTCAGAAAATTATTTATCATCTCATTTTTTCGCGCTTCAGGTTGTATAAATTCTGGATGACTTTCGATATACTCCATCAACCTTTTTTGATACTTACTTAACTTAAAAAAATAAGCTTCTTCTTTTTTTAATTCCACTTCTCTGTCACAATCAGGACACTTACCATCAACCAGTTGGCTTTCTGTCCAAAAAGATTCACAAGGAACACAATAAGGCCCTTCATACGAATCTAAATAAATATCTCCTTTATCAAACATTTTTTTAAAAATCTTTTGAACTACTCGTTCATGGTTCTTATCAGTAGTACGCACAAATTTATCATAAGAAGTATTCATACAATCCCAAATACTTTTTATCTCTCTTGCTACTTTATCGACATACTCTTGAGGGGTAATGCCTGCCTCTTTTGCTTTTTTCTCAATTTTTTCTCCGTGTTCATCTGTTCCAGTTTGAAAATAAACATCATACCCCTTTAATCTTTTATATCTTGCAATAGCATCTGCTAAAACAACTTCATACGTATTTCCAATATGAGGTTTACTTGATGTATACGCTATCGCTGTTGTAATATAATATTTTTCTTTCATTTCTTACCTCTTTTCTAATTTATACTCTATTTTTTAAATTCATTTATCAATTAAAAATTCATTTTTCTTTTACATTACTAAAAATTCAATAGAAGATTCTGTATTATTTTATAAAAATATTCTATTTTTAGTCTTTTTAATAACCACCATCAATTTTAATAATTTCATTATTTACAAAAGTATTTTCATCACTACCTAAATAATAAATTAAACTCGCTATTTCACTCGGTTCAGCAAATCTTTTCAAATATATTTTAGAGGCTTCTTCCAAAACTAAATCTTCAGGTAAATCAGAATTCATTTCTGTCTTAATCCATCCAGGAGCCACTGCATTCACAAGAATTCTTGGTGCATATTCAAGAGCAAAGTTTTTTGTTAGAGAAATAATTGCTGCCTTAGAAGCATCATAATCAATACTTGTTGGAAAATTACAATCCATTCCATTTGTACTTGCAACATTTATAATTCTTGTTGTTTTCTCACTTTCAAACATAAAATGCCCAAAATACTTACTCATCAAATAGGTTCCTGTTACATTATTATGCATGGTTTCCTCAAAAATGCTTGTAGGTCGCTCATCTAGTTCCATATCATAGACAATTCCCGAATTATTTACTAAAACATCAAGTCTACCAAACGCACTCTTTACATTTTCTAACATTTTCATGACGTCATCTTCATTAGCAACATCTCCAAAACACACGAAACAAGAAACGGAATACTTTTCTTCCAATTCTTTTTGTATTTCTAGTAATTCTTCGTACTCTTCTCTATCATTTAAAACAATATTATACCCCCCCCCGCAAATTTTTTAGCAACTGCAAGACCTAAGCCTCTCCTAGCACCAGTAATCATAGCAACTTTATTCACAAGCAATCCTCCTACTATTATATTTGTAAACCTTTTTTATTTAAATTATATTTTTTTATTACAATCATTTAATTGAAATATTTCTATTAACTCATCCAAATGCTTTTTACCTTTTTCAATCATACTTTCTAAAAAAGGTGTTTGTTCATAAGTATATCTTTTAATTCTTAATGCCATTTTTGAAATAGTATACCTTAATCTCATTAATTGAAACATCTCATCAAAATGGTCATATATTGGAATGTCACTAAAATAACCTTTTAAAAATGGTTTTATTCTTTCTGGTTCAAAAAATGTTGACCAACAAGCGATTTCCTCTATAGGATTTCCGGCAACACATTCATCCCAATCTATAATACCTGTAATTGAATTACCATCAGTTAACAAATTCCAATCAGCAAAATCATTATGAATTAAAACTGATACATCTGAATTAAGTAATTCATTATCATCAAATAATGCTTTCATTTTATCAGCCATATCTTTACTTAAAATATTATATTTTACTAATCTTTCAAGATTTTCTTCTAATCCAGCATTTTAATGATTCATATTTTCCTACAAGTTTACCATTTTTAGCTTGTTCATTATCAAAAGGACCAAATCCATTAATTTTTATTTTATGAAGTCTTGCCATTGTTTTACCCATTTCCATAACAAGTCGTTCTTCTTTTTCAGGGTGTTCTTTTAAACAAAATTGAACGGTATCTCCACTTAACTTCTCTATAACTTGATAAGAAATATCATTCTCATTTTCTAATTCATGAATACAATAAGTTTTATATGAAGGAAGTCCATTTTCTAATGCAATTTGAGAAGCTAAACTTTCAACATAAAAATACCCATTTTTAACTCCTTTAGGATGGCACCTTATAATGACTTCTTTTCCACTTTCTAAAACTCCAACTCTTATTGAATTAACATTGCTGGAACTCATCTGAATCTTTTCATCAAAATCAATTGAAATGACTCGATCACCCTTTAATTCTAAATTGACTTTATCTAATAATTCTTCATTAATTATAGCTGAATGTCTATCTTTCCATATCATAGATGCTTCTTGAGCACTTATTTTTCTATCAGTTTGCCAATAAAAACAATCGCTTCTATCACTGATTCTTTGATTAATTTCACTTAAATTCATAACTTTCATCTCCCTTTAAACAAAAAAAATCACAAATTAAGGACGAGCAATTTACCCGTGGTACCACCTTAATTCGTGATTTTAACACGCACTTTCCTTCGTAACGAGAATTAATCGATTTAACTCCAGACCCATCTTCCTACTTTTTTCTTTATTTGCTTTCACCAAACGCAAATTCTCTACAAAAGTCCAAAACAGTACTCTTTCCTTCTTCGTTAATTAAAGGTATCTTATCATAATTCATTTTTATTTTCAAGCAATATCAATCTTACTACTTATCAAAACAGTGACTAATTTTAATAAATTAATATTTTCTTCTTTAAGTTCTTTTTCACTATAAATTAAAACTAAGCCCAAGCAATCCGTTGATGTAATAATTGGCATAATAAAATAATACCCTTTTAATTCCTCATTAAAATGATAAGCTTGCAAACTATTTTTTAAAACACTTTCACGATTTTGAATAAAATTTATCAAATTTTTATCAAGACTGACACTTTCTATATTTTCTATATTACTATATATTACTTTTTCTCTATCAGTTACAATAATTTTATGATCATAAATATTCGCTACAATTTCTCCAATACTTTTAATAATTTCTTCATAATCTTTTATTTTAGAAAACTTCTTTAAAATCATTTTATCTTCTTCAACAAAAATTTCTAAATTTTCCCCTTCTCTAATCCCTAAATTTCTTCTTATTTCTTTTGGTAAAACAATACGTCCGAGTTCATCAATTCTTCGTATCACACCAGTTGACTTCATTCGTTAACAGCTCCTTACAAAATTTAGTATGTTTTCTTAAAAAAAAATTATGCAAACGTTCACATAATTTTTTATAAATCTTTCACATCTTCGTACAGGAGTTCTAATAAAGGGACAACATAATATAAAAAATGTTTAGAATTTGGTTTAATCAAGTAAGAAATAACTATTTTTTTATTAACATATTTAAAATTAAAATTCGGACTGATATTAAAAGCTTCTAAAAAAAGTTTATCACCTTTTACATGAGTTGAATACTTTTCAGGTATTTCAATATCAATCTTTCTCTCACTTTGACTAACAGTGCTAATTTCTAAATGCTTCGCTATTTTTTCAAACCATTCCTCATACATATAAATTTCCATTTCTACGCTTATTTTTCCAAAACGGTCTTCTAATAGCGTTTTAATTCTTTCTAAAGACGACTTAGAATCAATCTCATTAATTAATTTGTGAATTTCAATTTTAATATCCATATCACTTGCATACTCATCACTAATATGCGTACTAACATTTATAAGAGCTTTACTATCTGTATCTTCTTCCGTCACTTCTTCACCATTAAGTCTTTTTATCTCCTCTTCAATCATTTTCATATACAAAGATAAACCAATAGCATCAACAAAACCCGCTTGCTCACTTCCTAAAAGATCCCCAGCACCTCTTAAAGACAAATCTCGCATGGCAATTCGATATCCACTTCCAAGTTCCGTAAAATCCTTAATCGCTTGAAGTCTTTTCACCGCAATATCATTTAAAACTTTACTTTTATTATATAACAAATACGCATAGGCAATTCGGTCACTTCTACCCACTCGTCCCCTTATCTGATAAAGCTGACTAAGTCCAAAATGGTCAGCATCATAAATAATCAAAGTATTAGCATTTTGAATATCAATTCCTGTTTCTATAATGGTCGTACAAACTAAAATGTCAAATTCAAATCCCACAAACGCTTCCATAATCGCGTCTAATTCATTTTTGCTCATTTGTCCGTGAGCAAAACTAACTCTTGCCTCAGGAACCAAAGCTTTTATTTTATCAGCAAAATCAGTTATACTAGCCACTTTATTATATAAAATAAAAATTTGACCTTTTCTTGATAGCTCTTTATAAATAGCATCTTTTACCAATATTTCCTGTTCACTAACCACATAAGTCTGAATAGGATAACGATTAACAGGAGCCGTATCAATAACCGATAAATCCCTAAGTCCACTCATTGCCATCTTAAGCGTTCTTGGAATAGGAGTCGCTGATAAAGTAAGGACATTAACATTATTTTTAAGCTTTTTTATTTTTTCTTTATGCGTAACACCAAAGCGTTGTTCTTCATCAACAACAAGTAAGCCTAAACGCTTAGGAACCACATCCTCACTTAACAGACGATGCGTTCCAAACAAAATATCAATTTTTCCTTTATTAAAATCTTCCAAAATGCGCTTGGAATCTTTTTTAGACGTAAAACGATTTAATAAAGCAATTTCAATAGGATAATTACCAAATCTACTTTTAGCTGAAAGGTATTGCTGCTTCGATAAAATAGTTGTTGGACATAAATACATCACTTGATGGTTATTTACTACTGTTTTAAAAATAGCTCGAAAAGACACTTCTGTTTTTCCAAACCCAACATCCCCACAAAGAAGTCGATCCATCGGTACAGGACTCCTTAAATCATTTTGAATATCTTGTATTGCTTTTAATTGGTCTTTCGTCTCTTCATAAGGAAACTCCATCGCAAACAAGTCTTCCATGGGATAATCGATATAAGCCTCCCCTTTAGTACTACTACGAATAGCATAGAGTCTCATAAGTTCTTGAGAAATATCTTTTATCTTTTTTTGGACCTGCCTTTTCTTTAACTCCCAAGCGGTACTATTTAATTTATTAATCTTCGGTTTTAAACCTTCTTTTTCCGTATATTTATAAATATTAGAAATTTTCTCTACAGGAATATAAACCTTATCATCCCCTAAATAATTAATCTGAATAAAATCCTTCTTCAAATCTTTCTGATTTAAGGTCACAACGCCATTATAAATACCTATCCCATGAGTTCTATGAACGACATAATCACCAATTTCTAAATTATCTAACGAATGAACTCGTTTACCAATTTTAAGCAAATTTTGATAATGCTTACTTTCTTCTCTAATCTCTTCAATATCATACTCTGTAAGAACAACATAATCATCTATAATAAATCCTTTATTTAATTTCTTATTTAAAATATTAATACCATTACTTAAAGTTTCACTTTTAACTAAATGACTATTAACAAAAAGTTCTTGTATTTCCCTTACCTGATTTTCTCTTGACAAGCAAAAGAGAACAGTCTTCTTATTTTGAATCCAATGATTCACTTTCTCTTCTAACAATTTAAAATTCGAATGAAAATTATCAATTTCTTTAGTTTCATAAGTAATGACTTCTAAAGCATCTTTTCTTTCATTTTCGATCGTATCAATATAAATTCGATCATTCATTTTTATCTCTTCAAAAAGAAACATATATTGCTTTTGATGACTTTCATCACTTTTTTGATATTCCAAAATATCATTAGTAAGTTTTTCATATCCAGCCATTATTTGTTGATAATCATAAAAAATAACTAAAGGCTCATTTAAATACTGAAACAAAGAACTATTATCGCCACTTAAAACTTCATCAAAAGGGGATAATGTAACCTCTGTGATATTATCTAAAGACCTTTGCGTATCTTCATCAAAATAACGAATCGACTCAATAGCGTTACCAAAAAACTCAATTCGTATAGGATGATTAAAAAAAGTAGGAAAAATATCAATAATAAAGCCACGAACCGCATAATTACCTGTAGAAGTAACCAAAGAATCTCTACTATATCCAAAATGCTCTAAAGAACGAACAATTTCATCACGTGAAATTTCCATTTCACATTTTAATTGAAGTTTATTTTGACTCGCCATCTCTAAACTTGGCAAAAACTTCAAATACCCCATTAAATTAGTAACCACTATTGACGGTCCATCATTAATTTTCTCTAAAGTTTCTAACCTTTTTACTTTTAAATCTGGAGAAACAGCTAAAGCTACACTTTGCATAAATTCATCCATTGGAAAAAGCAGAACTTTATCACTATACGTTCTGAGTAGAGAATACAACTGATTACACTCATACAATGAGTTAGTAACAACTAATAAATTTTTCTGAGTCTTATTAAACAATGAATTCAAATATAAAACATTTAACTCTTTTGTTAATCCTTGTATATGCACATTTCGTTTAACACTAAACTTTTCTTCCAACCATTTCATAGCCTTCACCTAGAATTCGCCAGTTGCATGGCAGCATCAACAGATTTATTAATAAACGTTTCTATTATTTTATGAAGCTCTACCATATTTTTTTCTAATAGTTGCAATTCACTTTTAGAAAACTTTCCTAAAACATAATGGATGGTATCGTGATGAATATCATGTGAAATACCTATCTTTAACCTCGCAAAACTTTCACTACCTAAAGCACCAATAATCGATTTAATCCCATTATGTCCTCCAGAAGAACTATTCTTCTTAATTTTAAACGTTCCAAAATCCAAATCCATATCATCTTGAATAACCAATAAATCATCTAAAGCAATATCATAATATTTAACAGCTTTAATGATGGAATTTCCCGACAAATTCATAAAAGTCTGTGGTTTCAACACTAAAACTTTTTCTTTTCCTATCGAGACTATTTTTACTAAACCATCAAATTTTTTTTGAAAATCATTCTCACCAAAAAAAGAATCTATTACCATAAATCCCACATTATGTCTAGTATTTTCATATTCTTTTCCTGGATTTCCTAAACCAACAATTAATTTCAACAAAATCACATCCTAAATAGATTTTTATAACTTTTATATAAATTAATAGCTTCTATACTATGTACATCTAACTTATTATTTCCCCCTTTTACACATTTAATAAGAACCATCTGAGCTTTAGCTTTCCCTTTAGAAAAAATAAAATGAATCTTTTTAGCTCGAATTTTATATTTTTCACAAAAGAATAAAATTTCTTCTAAACGGTCTGGTAAATGAACCAAATAAAGTTCACCTTTTTCCTTTAAAATATATTTAGAAATTTTAAACAAATCTTCTAAGCATAAAGAAATTTCATGACGTGCAAGAGCTTTACAATCATTTTGATTAATCAAGGATTGTTTATTAAGTTTAAAATAAGGCGGATTAGCCAAAACCACTTCAAAAGATTGAGCTGAATAATAATTTTTCAAATTACGAACATCATCATTAATAATTCGAACTTGTTGTTCCTTACCATTTATTTTAATACTTTCTAAAGCCAAATCAAAACTACTTTTTTGTATTTCAAATCCCACGATTTCATTAGAATAATAATAGGATAAAATAAGAGGAATCGCCGCATTTCCTGTACACAAATCAAGAACTTTCAATTTAGAATCTTTAAGTATGATGTATTCAGCCAGCAATATCGAATCCAAAGAGAATTTAAAACTTTCCTGATCTTGTACAATTTTAAATCCCTCATAATCATATAAATCATTAATGACTTTCATTATTTAAATCCACTTCTTTTAGTTCATTCTCACAAAATACTTTTATTTTACGATTTAAAACGTCCACACTAATAACTTTACCATTTATTTTATCCATAACCACATGGTCACCTACACTGGGTAATCCTTTTCCGCATCTTTGATACTCGCTATCCTCATAAGCCAAACAACACAAAAGTCTTCCACAAGAACCATTTATCTTTGTTGGATTCAACGCTAAATTTTGATTTTTAGCCATAGTCATGGATACAGATTCTAAAGATTGTAAAAACGTAGAACAACAAAGTTCTCTTCCACATTGACCTATTCCTCCTACACTACACGCCTTATCCCTAGCTCCAATCTGACGTAGTTCAATACGAGTTTTATAAAGTGCCGCTAACTTTCGAGTTAATTCTCTAAAATCCACTCTTTCATCCGCGGTAAAATTAAATAAAAGTTGTTTTCGATCAAAAGTAAAACTTGAAGATAAAAAATGCATACCTAAACGCAAATCATTAGCAATTTGTTGAGCATTCTTTAAAGCAACCTCCGCCTCTTTTAAATTGATCAGATGCTGTTTATAATCTTCTTTTGTCGTTAAACGAAGAATTTTTTTTAATACTTCTTCGCTTTTAATATCTGTTTCTTTAACTTTTCTTATTACTTTACCATATTGCAAACCTTTTTCAGTTTCTACAATAACGCAAACATTATTATGAATTTTTAAATTTTGACCCTCAAAATAATATTCTTTGCCACTATCCCCAAATTTAACCCCATAAATCGCCACTATTACGCCTCCATCCTCAAAACAAAATCATCCAGTAATAAATTCATATTTACATTATAATTTAACTTTTCAATAATTTCAGTAATTAATTGAATTTTTCTTAAAATTTCTTTTATCTCTTGATCTCTAAGTTCAATCAAATCCTTTGGAACTTCCTTTTGATTTAAAAGTTTTAAATAGAAGGACAAAAGTATTTCAAAAAAAACAAGAAAATCTTCTTTTTCTAATTTTTCATTTAGTAAATCTTGATTGTAAAGAATACTTTCTTCTTTTATAATCTCAATTCTTTTTAAATATTGTACCGCTAAATCATAAAGGCGTTGATCAACTTCCTTTTTATTTTCTGAATAATGGGCCTTAACAATTTCACAACGACTTTTAATGGTATTAATGACATTCTCTTTATTATTAGTAATTAAAAAACCAATAATATTTTTTTCTGGCTCTTCAATAAACTTCAACATAGTATTTGCACTCGAAGCATTAAATTTTTCAGCATCATTAATAACATAAACGTTATATTTAGAAAAATAAGGTTGACTTGAAAAAGTAGTCTTAAGTTCTTCCATTTGTTCTTTTCTTATATTTTGTCCATCAGGAGAAATGATTTTTAAAGAAGGCAAAGAGCTTTGAGTAATTAAATGACATAAATTGCATTTAACACAATTTTCTACGTACTCTTTTTCACAATTAAGAATTTTTATTAACTCAAGTAAATCCTTTAAAGTTTGTTCCTTATCATTTGTTTCAATCAAAAAGATATGAGACATTTTATTCTCATTATATTTTTTTACAAGTGAAAGTATAGCATCATTTTTTATCAAAATACCACCCTACCAAAAATCATTTTGTCATAAAAAATAATGTAATTAAGGAAACGAGACCTGGAACCCCTAAAAATGTCACCGTTCCTAAAGTAAAAACATTAATAGGAATGACTATATTTAAAGAATTAATACATAAATTCAATCCATACAACAACAAAAATGAAAAAATTACTTTTTTTACTAATGAAATAAATTTCTTTATCATCCAAATCACCTTTATTAATGTATATGGACAAACTAGAAAATTATTAGTCTGAAATTTTCTTACGATCATCTAAGGCTTTATCTAAAGTAACCACATCCATATAATCAATATCTGCTCCCATAGGAATACCATAGGATAATCTAGAAATTAAAACATCTTTATCTTCAAAGATTTTTTTGATAAACAGAGTTGTGGTTTCCCCTTCAATACTTGATTTTAAGGCTAAGATTAATTCTGGATTATCTAAAGTATCAACACGCATTGACAAGCTATTCAAATTAATATCTTCATAACTAATGCCATCTGTAGGAGAAATAAGACCATTAAGGACATGATAAACACCTTTAAAATTTCCAGCCTTTTCAAAAGCAAAAACACTTTTATAGTCTTCTAAAACACAAATAATGTTTTTATTACGACCATCATCACTACAGATTGAACAAATTTCCTGATCAGTCAGGTGCCCACAAATTTTACAAGGACGAAGATGTTCTTTTGCTTCAATCAAAGCATCGCTAAATTCTGAAATTTGTTCAGTTGTAAAATCAAGCGTTGCTAAAGCCAAACGTTCAGCATTTTTTTCTCCTATACCAGGCAATTTTTTATAATACTCAAGTATAGTCTCTAATTTTTTAGGATAAACCATCTTAAAATAATCCACCTAGACCTGATCCAAGAGAACCTAATTTTTCCTCCATCTCTTTATCAATTTTACTAATTGCATCTTTTGAAGCAAGAACAATCATGTCTTCTAATATTTCTAAATCTTCCGAAGTCAATTCTCTATTTAGAATTTTAATAGAAACCATTTCCTTTTTACCATTATAAATAACTTCAACCATTTCAGATTTCCCAGTAAAAGTTGTTTTATCAATTTCTTCCTTTTTCTTTTGTAAATCGCGTTGCATTTTTTGAGCTTGAGCCATCAAATTTTGCATATTCATATTTTTTTCCTCTTTTCTTTATTGAACTTCTAGCTTCTCTTCATCAAAAATGGCAAAAACTTCTTTCAAATCTTTATCTTCTTTTGAAGGCGTTATAGAATGAACTGAACTGTGTTGATAAATAGGCTCTTCAATCATTTCATAAGGATGATTTTCTTTTAGTCGTTTAACATATTCCTTTTTCAACTTATCCCATTCTTCTTTTGAACACGCCATAAATTTAATTGATAATTTTTCCATCTTTTGATATTCAGATTCAATTTTTTCAAGTTCTCTATTAAATAATTCTACCATAGAAGCTTGCATATGCGTAACAATATTTATGTTTTCTGAAGCTAAAACGACCTCTGTGTCCATAATCACTGCTTTTATTTCATGTGTATCCACAATATTTTCATTAAAAATTTGCCATTTTTCTTTAAATGACGTTAGTAACTTTTTATCTGCTTGAGCAAAACAGTTATTAATACGTATTTCCTTTAAATTCTTTATATAATCAAAATCCACTTCTTTTTTTTCAATGATTTCCTCTTTTTCTTCTAGAATTTTTTCGTTTGAAACTTCTACAACCCCTTCTTTTTGTGATTCAACTTCTTTAACTTCAGGTATCTCTTTTAAATCTTCTTTTTCACTTAAATTTTCTAAAGATTCTTCTCTTTTTAACGTTTCATTTTTATCAAGAGTCATATACTTCACAAAAACTAAAAATATGAGTAAAAAAGGATCAATTGTAATATTTATTTGATTAATAAGAGCATTTAAATCAAAAATAACACTCTTTATCTTTAAAAATTCTTCTTTGTGCCCTTTTTCATTTAAATCAATAGCTTGTAAAAAAAGTTGATCTATCATCTTCTTTAAAAAAAATTTATAATCTATAGATGAAAGTTTTAAATCATCAAACGCATTTTTTAATGAAGAATAATTTTCTGTTAAAAAATAAGAAATAATATTCTTAATTTGAACAAATGAAACAGACCCATAGTTTGTCAATACAACCTCTAAATTTATTTCATCGTTACTTGTTGATAACTGGTTCAATATACTTAAAGCATCACGACAACCGCCTTCAGATAAATAGGCAATCTCCTCAATCGCTTCTTCAGTTATTGAAATTTTTTCTTTGGAAGCAACCCAGTTTAAATGGGAAACCAATTCTTCAAAACTAATCTTTTTAAAATCAAATCTTTGACATCGAGACAAAATAGTAATTGGAACACTTTCTATATTCGTTGTAGCCAAAATAAATACAACATGACTAGGGGGTTCTTCTAAAGTCAATAACAAAGCATTAAATGCACTTTTAGAAAGCATATGAACTTCATCAATAATATAAACTTTATATTTGCTAAAAGAAGGAGCGACTTTAACATTGTTAATAAGTTCTCTTACTTCATCTACGCCATTATTAGAAGCAGCATCAATTTCTATAATATCAGCACTATTATTGACATTAAGACAACTATGACATTTTCCACAAGGAATGCCTGAATTTGGATTTTCACAATTAATAGTTCGAGCAAAAATCTTCGCAGTACTTGTTTTTCCTGTTCCTCTTGGTCCTGTAAAAATATAAGCATGAGAAATTTTATTACTAACTACAGCATTTTTTAGCATTTTAATAGAATACGTTTGGCCAATAACTTCATCAAAAGAAAAAGGTCGATATTTTCTATAGAGTACTTTGTAATCGTTTTCCATAAGCTTCCCTCACTGAATTGTATTATAACATAAAAAAAACAATTACTATCGCATATTTTTAAAAAAAGCTGACAATAATTGTTGATAACTATCTTTGTACTCTTTCAAATTCATTTTTTCAAAAGACGTACCAGTAAAATCATGCTTATAATCCAACTTATCTAACAGATAATAAACGGTTTTAATTCGACTTTGTTTAATCACTTCTTCACACATAGCACACGGTTTTAATGTAACATAAAGACTACAATCATTTAAATTCCAACGTTTTAATTTTTTAGTAGCTTCTTTTATAGCTAGGATTTCAGCGTGGGCCATACTATCTTTTTTCTTTTCTTTCAAATTAAATTTTTTAGATATTATCTTATCATTACATATTATAATTGCCGAAACTGGAATTTCGCCTTTTAATGAAGCTTTTCTGGCTAAATTTAATAATGTATCTACAATATCTAAATCATTCATAAAATCACCTATAAAAAAAAGTGCACACGAATAGGGACTGACGTGGCTGCTATCTTCCGATCCTGACCAGTTTACAATATATTCGTTGCACAAACAAATAATATCAATAATATAAAAAAATAGCAAATGTTTCACGTGAAACATTGAAATATAATTTAAAATTATAGAATTTAAATTAGTATTTCATCAATGAAAAAAGGAGAGATTTAAAATCAATAACCATTATCAATATTATAATAAAATAAAATTTATAAAGTATTATGCTAAAGATGATATAACAGGATAATCAGATACAATTTTTGAATTTAATGGAAAACAATTCAATGCTTCATTTGTACACAGAAACAGTAAAGACAAATTTGATAAAGATGAAATATTAAATACTAACATCATATATTTTTTAGAAAAATACTTAGAAAAATGCACAGAATCAGATTATAACGAATATACAAAAGACTAATAGTTAATATTTAGAAAAAGTACCAATTAAAATATTAGAAAAGGTATCAAATGAAAATGATGAGTATTACGTAAAATGTAACTTTTTCGATAATCCAGTAATTTTTCAATTAGAATTTATATGTGAAGAAGAATTAAAGTATAATGACTATCTATTCGTGTCTTGTGAAATTGATATTAAAGTTGAAAATAGTTGGATACGATGTTAAAGGCAATCATAAGCATTATAAATAGATGTTTCACGTGAAACATCTATTTTTTATTTTTCAATTTTACAAATTCTTTTTCTATGTGCAGTATTGCACTTTCTAAATTTGGAAATTCTGTATAAGTAGGAAAATTCCAGACACATCTTTTTTTTGTTTGGCCATCCCAAATGAACAATTACAGCATGCCCATTTTTCGTTAAATATAAAGCATCGTCATCTGCAAAAGACTTTCCTACAAAACATTCTATATTATTGTACAAGGGATGTTTCTCACATAATTCGTTATTAAGTTCTTCCATATACATTTCACTATTCCACCATCCCCAATAAAAATCTTCGCCATATTTTCTAATTAAACTGTCCCATATTTCTTTATACATTTAAACACCTTCAATTCAATAATAGTTAACTAACAGATTTATCATACCTTGCATCAATTTCAAAAAAATATTTATTCAACTTATAAAATATAGAAGATATAACTACATACTATTTCTATAAATAGGTTATTTAAAAAATATAAAAAAGACTTAATCAAACTCACATTATTTATAAAACATTTTAAATTAAAAAAAAGATGTTTCACGTGAAACATCTCTATTCTTTGGCATTACCACTTGCTTCGTTTTCTGAAGTTTCAATATTTTCTTCGTTATTCTTTTCAACTAAGCTAATATTAGATACTTCTTGATTATCCTTAAGGTTTATAAGTCGAACACCTTGAGTAACACGACCTAAAACATTGATTTGATCTAAAGGTACTCTAATAATCATGCCTGTATTTGTAACAATGACTAAATCGTGATTTTCTTTAGCAAGTTTAAATGCAGCTAAATCTCCGTTCTTTTCTGTAACATTTAAGGCTTTAACACCCTTACTTCCGCGTTTAGTTTGTCTATAATCACAAATATTGGTTTGTTTTCCATAACCTTTTTTAGTAACAATAATTAATGAATCATTTTCCATTGCTTTTTCAGCACCAATACATTCACTACCATTTAAAGTAATACCACGAACACCACTAGCGGTTCTTCCCATAACACGTACTTCATCTTCGATAAATTTAACCATTCGCCCATCACTAGAACCAAGCAAAATAGAATCTTCTCCAGTAGTTTTTTGTACTGAAATAAGTTCATCTGTTTCTCTTAAACTAATGCAAATCTTACCATTGTTACGAATATTATCAAACTCAGCAATAGCAGTACGTTTAACAATTCCTTGTTTAGTCGCAAATAGTAAATATTTAGCTTGATCTTCTCTTTCAATACTTAATATTGAATTTATCTTTTCATCTTTTTCGATTTGAAGCAAGTTAATAACTGGTAACCCTTTAGATTGTCTACTAAATTCAGGTATTTCATACCCTTTTAAACGATAAACCTTACCCTTATTTGTAAAGAATAAAATATAATCATGAGTGCATAAGCTGACAATATGTTCAACAAAATCTTCTTCGTGAGTATTCATCCCTTTAACACCTACTCCACCACGATTTTGTAGTTTAAATGTATCACTTGTAGTACGCTTAATATAACCATTGTGAGTAAGTGCTATAATTATATCTTCCTCAGGAATCAAGGACTCATCTTCAATAAACTCAATCGCTGACATATCAATATTCGTACGACGTTCATCCGCATACTTTTCTTTAATTTCCAATAATTCTTCACGTATTACAGCAAGTACTTTTTCTTCACTCGCTAAAATCGCACGTAACTCATCAATAAGTTTCATTAATTCAGCATATTCATTTTCAATTTTCTCACGTTCTAGACCTGTTAAACGACGTAATTTCATTTCTAAAATCGCATTAGCCTGAATTTCATCTAATCCAAACTTAGACATTAATTGCTCTTTTGCAACCACATCGGTTTTAGATTCTCGAATCGTCTTAATTACTTCATCTAAATGATCAAGCGCAATCTTTAAACCCTCTAAAATATGAACGCGATCCAAAGCCTTCTTTAAATCAAATTGCGTTCTTCTAATAATTATCTCCTTTTGATAATCAATATATTTTACAATTATATCCTTTAAAGGCAAGACCTTAGGACTATTTTGATCGATCATTAATAAATTAATACCATACGTTGTTTGTAATTGTGTATACTTATACAAATTATTAAGAATAACATTAGCGTTGGCATCTTTTTTCAAATAAATTACCACGCGAACAGGGTTCTCTAGATTCGATTCCTCATGAAGTTCACTAATTCCATCAATTATTTTATCACGAACTAATTCTCCAATTCTCGTTTGAAACTCCGCTTTATTTACCTTATAAGGTAACTCTGTAACCACAATACGAGTCTTTCCGTTAACATCTTCAATACTTGCCGTACCTCGTATAGTAATAGTACCTTTTCCTGTTTCATAAGCTTTTCGGATACCACTATTTCCTAAAATAGAAGCTCCTGTTGGAAAGTCAGGACCTTTAATAAAGTTCATAAGTCCCATTGTATCAATATCATGATTATCAATATAAGCAACACAGCCATCAATAACTTCCCCTAAATTATGTGGCGGAATATTAGTAGCCATTCCAACAGCAATACCCATCGTTCCATTCACTAAAATATTAGGGAAACGACTTGGTAAAATCGTAGGTTCTTCTTCCGTTTCATCAAAATTCGGCACCAAATTAACCGTTTCTTTATTCAAATCTCGAACCATTTCTAAAGCAATCTTAGAAAGTCTTGCTTCAGTATAACGCATAGCTGCGGCATCATCACCATCCATATTACCAAAATTACCATGTCCATCCACTAACATATGTCGGAACGTAAAATCCTGTGCCATGCCAACTAATGCCTCATAAATAGAAGAATCGCCATGAGGATGATATTTACCCATAACATCACCAACAATTCTTGCACACTTCTTATGTGGCTTATCAGGCGTATAATTTGATTCATACATGGAATATAAAATACGGCGATGAACAGGTTTTAAACCATCCCTTAAATCCGGAATAGCACGAGCAATTATAACACTCATCGAATAACGTCCAAAAGACTCTGTAAACTCTTTAATTATACTACTATCAATTATTTTTTCCATTTTTGCTCACCTCCTAAACATCTAAATCCGTATATTCATGGCCATGCTCTTCAATAAACATTTTTCTTGGAAAAACTTCATCACCCATAAAATCGGTAATAATCTTATCGGCTGCCATTGCATCCTCCACGGTAACTTTTCTTAGAATACGATTATCGCTATGCATAGTCGTTTCTCTTAAATCCACAGCATCCATTTCTCCAAGTCCTTTAAAACGATTAATCATTGGCTTAGAGTTTACTGGCAACGTAGCTCGATATTCATTTAATTCCTCTTCCGTAAGAACATACTTAATATTCTTTCCATAAGTAACCTTAAATAATGGAGGATTAGCAACATAAACATACCCTTGTTCCACAATGGGTCTAAAAAAACGATAGAATAATGTTAATAACAAGATTTGAATATGTGATCCGTCAACATCGGCATCAGTCATAATAATAATTTTATGATAACGAAGTTTACTAATATCAAAATCATCCCCAATACCCGTACCAAAAGCGGTAATCATCGTTCGTATTTCTTCATTAGAAAGAGCTCGATCTAGTCTTGCTTTCTCTACATTGAGTATCTTTCCTCTTAATGGAAGAATCGCTTGAGTTTTAGGAATACGTGCATCTTTCGCATTACCACCTGCACTATTTCCTTCGACAATAAATATTTCTGACACACTCGCATCTTTACTCGTACAATCTGTAAGTTTACCAAGTGTGTTAAACGTATCTAAACCACTTTTTCTCCTTGTAAACTCTCTAGCCTTTTTCGCTGCTAATCTTGCTCTAGCAGCTGTAGAAGCTTTATCCACAATAAGTCGTGCCTCGTTAGGATTTTCCATTAAGAATCGTTCAAAGCCCTCACTAAATACATCATCAGCAATCTTACGAACTTCAGCATTTCCTAGTTTTGTCTTTGTTTGTCCTTCAAATTGAGGATCAGGATGTTTACAAGAAATAATCATTGTTAAACCTTCTCTTACATCCTCTCCTGTTAATGCTTCATCATTTTCTTTTAAAATTTTATTATTTTTAGCATAATTGTTAATAATACGAGTTAAAGCTCTTTTTACACCATCTTCGTGAGTTCCACCTTCATATGTATTAATATTATTTGTAAAGCTATAAACACTGGCATTATAAGAATCGTTATATTGCATGGCCACTTCAAGTTCTATTCCATCTTCTGTTCCTTCAAAATAAATGACGTCTTTATGAATGGGGTCTTTATTCTTATTAAGCATCTGGACATATTCTATAATTCCCCCATTATATAAAAATTCATGATGTTTCTCTTCTTCTCTTTCATCAAAAAGAATAATTCTTATCCCTTTATTTAAAAAAGCCAATTCTTGTAATCGTTTAGCAAGAACATCATAATTATAAATAGTTGTCTCCGTAAAAATTTCTGGATCTGCTTTGAATGTTACAGTTGTACCAGTACGATTTTCTTCGCACACACCAATTTCTTTTAAAGGTTCAACAGGCTTTCCACCATCTTGATACTTTTGATAAAAAATTTTCCCATCATGATAAACGGTAACTTCAAGCCAAGAAGATAATGCATTAACAACACTCGCTCCAACACCATGTAATCCTCCACTTACTTTGTAGCCACCACCACCAAACTTACCACCAGCGTGCAGCACTGTAAAAATAGTTTCTACTGTTGATAACCCTGTCTTTTTGTTAATTCCTGTAGGCATACCTCTACCATCATCTTTAACAGTAATCGTATTTCCTTTACCAATAACAACTTCAATATCATCACAATACCCCGCAAGAGCTTCATCTATCGCATTATCAACTATTTCCCAAACTAAATGATGCAATCCTTTTTCACTTGTGGTTCCTATATACATGCCTGGTCTTTTACGTACAGCTTCTAACCCTTCTAGAACTTGAATATCATCATCATTATAATGCACTTCATTTTCTTTCATTATAATACCTCCTCCAGTTGTCCATTTGACACATTTATTTTTTTATAGGTTTTATCTATAAGTAAAGATTCTATTTTTTCAATCTCAGTAGTAGTAATAAAAGTCTGAATTTTATCATCAATAAACGAAAGAATATTTTTAATCTTTTCCTTATCTAACTCACTTAATAAATCATCTAAAATCAAAATAGGCAAAATCGATTTTAATTGTTTAAACAGCATCATTTCACTAAATTTCCAAGCGATTACAGCATTTTTTTGTTGTCCTTGACTTCCATAATCCTTTATATCATAATCGTTTAAAAGAAAAAGAAAATCATCATGATGAATACCAAAATTGGTTTTACCAAAACTAATATCTTTACTCTTAGTTTTCTTATAATAATCAAGAATTTCCTCTCTTGTTTTATTTTCATAATCACTAACATACTTTACTTTTAATTCATCATTTAAGGCTATATCTTTATAGATTTCCCCAATAAAAGAATTAATTTCAAAAAGACATTTCTTTCGTATCTCATAAATACTTAATCCAACTTCTACTAGTTTTTCAGTAACAACATCTAAGTAAATCATAAGTGCATTTCCATTTAAATACATTTTTTTTAAATAAGCATTCCTCACCTTAAGTAATTTATTATACTGATTTAACTCTTTTAAATAAGAAACATCTAATTGTGAAACCAAAATATTTAAATATTTACGTCGTACACTTGGTGTATCCTTAATCATTTTTAAATCATTTGGACTAAACAAAACAACATTAATTTTTGATATATAATCACTAATTTTAGAAATTTTATTATTGTCAATTTTTACAGTCTTGCCCTCATCGGATAAAATGACTTTATAAGTAGTTTGATATTGATTATAGATAACCCCCTCTACTTTAGTTAAATTGGTATGACTTCGAATCAAAACTCTATCATTAGATTGTTTAAACGATCTAGTTAAAGCTAGAAAATAAATAGATTCTACTAAATTGGTTTTTCCACTCCCATTTTTTCCATAAATAATATTTAAATGCGAATCAAAAGAAACCTGAACTCGATCGTAATTACGGAAATTAAGCAATTTTAATTCTTGAATTTGCATATTTTACCTCTTTTATGCCCATATAATAAAAATAATAGGTAATATGTACTCCTATACCTAACTAAATTATACCATACTTATTAACCTATTTAAAAGATTTTTTCATACTTATTCACCATTTTTTCTTTCTCTTATAAGTGCTTCTAATCGAGTAGAACGTAAAATTTGATTTTCAATAACAGGTAAAGAATGATCCAATACTAATTTATCTCCATTTTTAAAACAAAGAACCAATCGTCCTTGATGATAATAATACGTATCTATTTTATTAAACCGAATCCACGTACAATTTTTCTTTTTAGATGAGTCTGTAGGAAAAAAGATAATATTTTTACTTTCTTCCACTATAACTGGAACTTTATACTTTGCTCCAATTAAAGAAGTAGACCCTTTTTTTCTTCCTTCTAAACTACTCCCATAATAAGAACAGCTATTTTCCATAATATGATTCGCCGTTTCCTCAACCTCAAAACACTTTTCTTCTTCATATACTCTTGTTTTTGCATTTAAAGAATACAAAGCCATCGTTTTATCATTAATTTTATAATTTTCCATATAATCCTCTCCTCATAAATAATTGCGTCCTATCCTATCGAATAAAAAGAAAGAAAAATGTCGAAAAAGAAAAAAACGAACAAAAAGTTCATTTTTTAAAAAGTTTTAATAGGTAAAATAAGTTGAATAAGGGACTCATCCTCTACAGATTTTACAATAATAGGCTTAATATCATTAGTTAATAACAAAACAATTTTATCGTCCTTTATTGTTTTTAAAGCTTCTAACATATATTTAGCACTAAAAGAAATATCAATCATTGCCCCTTCATCAGTATCAATTTGAAGTTTTTCTTCAAGTTTTCCACTTTCACTGGCATAAGAAGTAATCGTCATTTCTTGTTTAGCAATACTCATTCTTATAATATTTTTATCTTTTCCTTGAATCAATAATGCTGCACGATCAACACTAGAACCAAAATCATCTTTATTCAACTTTACTTCCATACCAAATTCACTAGGAATAAGATTAGAAGTATTCGGATATTGTCCTGACAATAAATTAGTTTGAAATTTAATATTCTTATATTTAAATAAGACCTTATTATTAAAAATATGCATTTCCACCATTTCATCATCAGTAAGAATTTTTTCAAGTTCTAAAATATTTTTTCCTGGAATAACAATGTTAATATCAGTATCAATAGGATGAGAAAGTTCAATGGTCTTTTTAGCTAAACGATAAGAATCCGTTGCAATAAACACTAATAAATTCCCAGCAATTGTAACGTTTACTCCAGTCAATAAGGGTCTTAACTCTTGTGTTGAAATGGCAAAAACCGTTTGATTAATTAAAGATTTTAATATCTCTCCTTTTAATAAAATAGGGTCTTTATGTTCATCCATTCTAAGGTTAGGATAATCATTCGCATCTAAACAATTTAAATGATATTGAGCAAAATCAGTATAAATTCTAATTTTCAAACGATCAATAACTTCAAAATTGATGATATCACTAGGCAATTTTCTTATTATGTCTAAAATAAACTTACTTTGAATAACAATAGTTCCTTCACTTTCCACATTTTTAATTTCTTTTTGTGGAATAAAAGAATTAATCGTTAAGTCACTATCACTTGCAGTTAAGGATAATCCTTCACTTGTTAACTCAAATTTAATACCATTTAAAACGGGGATAACATTTTTAGTTGAGATAGCTTTAATAACATGGTTTAAATTTTCTAATATAATATTTTTATCAATTGTAAATTTCATTTTGGTTCCTTCTTTCTTATTTTTTTATTATTATACTGTTGATAATGTTTATAACCCTTTTTTTTCTTTTATATTCTAGCATGGAGACAAGAATAACTTGTGAATAATTATTCACATTTTCACAATTTACTTTTTATTTCATTAATCTCCAACTCCAATTTTTTATCCACTTTTAAAGAATTACTTATTTTATTACGAGCATGGATGACTGTCGCATGGTTTTTACCGCCAAATTCTAACCCAATTCTCGAAGTCGTTTCTTCTGTTAACATTTGACAAAGATACATAGCAACAAGCCGTGCATTCGCAATATTTTGAGTTCTTCTTTTTCCTTTCAGATTCTCGACTGTAATATGATAAAAATCCGCCACCACTTTTTGAATATTTTCAATCGTATTGTCTGAGTAAATGTTTTTATTAACATAATCATTTAAAGCTTCATTAGCAAATTCAAGGTCAATCACTTTTGGAACAATCATGGCTGTATAAGCCATCAATCGATTAATAGTTCCAGTTAAAAAACGAACATCATTAGGACAACTGTTGGCAATAAATTCAATAACATCTTCATTGATTTTAGCTTCAATATTAAATCCCGAAATTTTCTGTTTAACAATTCGACAACGAAGATCAAAATCTGGCGGTGAAATGTTAACAGGAAGTCCCCACATAAACCGACTTCTAAGTCTTTCTTCCAGAAGTTTTAAATCATTAGGACTTCGATCAGAACTAATAATTAATTGTTTATTGGAACGATGAAGTTCATTAAAGGTATAAAAGAATTCCTCTTGTGTTTTTTCGGCTCCTACTAAATATTGAATATCATCAATAATTAAGACATCAACATTTCGATATTTCTTTTTAAAGTTATTAGCATAATCAATCGTATTTTGTCCCTTAGATTGATTAGCAATGCCAATATAGTCATTCATAAACATGTCACTGGTTGTATATAAAACCCTTTTGTTTGTGTGTTCAGTAATAAAATTCCCTATAGCGTGCATGAGATGTGTTTTTCCAAGACCACTTTTACCATAAATAAATAAAGGGTTATGTATTTTACCCGGTTCTTCCGCTACAGCCATTCCAGCCATTTTAGCAAGTCGATTGGTGTCACCTACAATATAATTATCAAAGTTTAATTCTGATTTTAAATTACTATTCCAAACTTCTTCAGTATTAATCGTTTCTTTTGTAATAACTTCAGGTTCTACCGTTTCAATAGGTACAGGTTCAGGTTTGGCCATGAGTTCTTCTATTTCTTCTTCCAAAAGAAACTGAATATCGTATGAAATCCCAGAAAGTTTAGAGAGAACTTCTTCAATTAGACTATAATAATTGTCTTTTAACCACTTTTTATGAAAATCTGTAGGGACTTGGACAATCATATTGTTCTGTTCAATTTTTAATAATTTTAAATCTTTAAACCAAGTGTTATAAGAAGCCGAATTAACTTCGAGTTTCATATTTTCTAGGAAGTTATTCCATAAGTTATCAACCATGACGTCCAAAATCCTCACCCCGCATTCTGTACCATCTAACCAATTTCATTGTAGCTCAATTTGATTTAAATGAAAAGATTAAAACAATTAGACACAACTTATTAACAAGTTATAAACAATAATTTGACCTTATTTTAACTAAGTTTACGACATTTATCAACATTATTAACAAAAATACGACAATTTTTATCAACAATGTGCATAACAATTATCAACAGAGATGTTAATAATGTGAATAAAGTGATTTATAAGTATAAAAAACAAGTAAAGTTATTAACAAAAAATAAACAATTCTTAAATTTATATTGTAAAAAAAGAAAATAAAAACAAGTAGAGGTTAATAACTTAAATAAAAAAAAGAGAGGGACTCTCTTCTATAGTTAGATTAAGGCTTAACAATTTTATTAAGGGAATGCTGTTGGTCAAGAAAAGGTTTAATATCAAAATCAACAAAAAAGAAAAATAGTGATAAGAAGCAGCAGTTTTATTTTGTATAATCTCTAAAATTTCATTTTCATTTGTTGCAGTATACAAAGTACTTTCCAAGTATAATTAGCACACCCTCTAAATGATTTGCAATAAAATTCCTCAATTTTCTTTTTCTGATCATACAAAAAATGGTTTAATTTATCAATTTCTTCTGATAAGTTAATATTCATAAATTAATTTTTTCATAGACTTCTTCATTTTTTAACACTTTTTCTTAAATGGAATCAAATAAATCATTATTGTTATAAAACAATTTTAAACACAATTTTTCCCTCAATTAAAACTAGCTTTTTTAAAAAAAGTTTGCTAATTTATTTTATAAACAAATCAGAACTATTTAGAAAGAAAAGAATAATTCTTGACTTTTTTTAAATATTAATATTATAATAAGGAAGCTTTTAAATTTAAAGGAGGAAGAAAAATGTTTAGTACTTATACACCAAATAAAAGAAGAAAAGCAAAGAAACATGGCTTTTTTGCTCGTAAAGAAACAAAAATATTAAAAAATAGAAGAAAAAAAGGTCGTAAAAATTTAATTACCAAATAAGCCACAATATGTGGTTTTTTTTGCTTCTATCAAGAAAGAAGGAATTTTTATAAAAAAATATGAAATGGTCAAAGAAAAAAAAGACTTTAATTCTATCATAAATAACGCCCGATTTTTTAAAAATAATTACTACACTATATATATAAGGAAAAGAAAAGACAGTGAAATAAAATTTGGCCTGGCGATTAGTAAAAAAGTAGGTAACGCAGTAGTCAGAAATAAATTAAAAAGACAAGTAAGAGCTTTAATTGATAATATAAAAGAAACCTTTCCAAAAGGAAGAGATTATATTATAATGATAAAAAGAAATTGTTTAGAAATTAATTTTCAAGAAATGAAAATCAATCTAATACAATTAATAGAGGAGATAAAATGAAAATAAAAAAAATAGCGGTATTAACAATCAGTATTTTATTATTAACAACAGGCTGTGGAAATAAAACTTACTTAAAAGAGGATAAGAATATTGTTACTTTTGAAGAAACAGGTCAAAGTCTTCAAAATAATATTCTTTGTAAACCAAGAGAACAAAAACTTTATGAAGTCTATGAAAAATACAATGATCAGTTAACAATAAAACTTGAAGACCTTCCTTCCTGTGAAGCATTTAAACCTAGTGATATAAAATACAAAAGTTTATGGGAATCTCTATTTGTAAAACCCTTAGCGTATATCATCTTAAAATTAGGAATATTAATAAAAAACTTTGGTATTTCTGTTATGTTAATAGGAATGGGTATTCGATTAATTCTTTTACCATTTTCTAAAAAAACAATGGATCAATCAGAGAATATGAAAAAAGCTGCTCCTGAAATTCAAAAAATTGAAAAGAAATATATGGGACGTACAGACTCAGATGCCATGATGATGAAAAGTCAAGAAACCATGTTGATCTATAAAAAATATAAAATCAATCCTGTATCTGGATGTTTACTTGCTTTTATTCAATTACCCCTATTCTTTGCCTTTCTTCAAGCTATTAATCGTGTTCCAGCTATTTTTGAAGACAGTTTACTGGGTATGAAACTAGGCATGACACCTTGGGTAGGAATTAGTCAAGGAAAATACGTTTATATACTATTAATTATCTTGATAGTAGGAACAACTTATTTTTCATTTAAAAATTCAATGAAAAATCAAAGCGTCAACAGCGCAATAGAAAGTCAGATGCGATTTACTTTAATCTTTATGATTGTTATGATTTCCATTGCGTCATTTAGTTTACCTACAGCAATAGCTCTATATTGGGTGGTTACCAATGGGTTTGTTGTTCTTCAAAATTTTATCTTTAAAAAAATAAATGAGAAAAAATCCAATTTAATTAAACCAGTAAAAAGTAAAGATAAAAAGGAAAATAAGAAAAGAGGTAAATAAAAATGAATGAAGTAGTCTTAGAAGCTAAATCAAAACAAGAAGCGATTTTAAAAGCAATGAAAGCATTAAATGCGAATGAAGAAGAAATAATTTATAACATTACTGAAGAAAAAGGAAGTCTTTTTAAATCAACAAGTTATAGTATTAAAGCCACCACACGAGTACATGTAGTAGAATTACTAAAAAAGTTTCTTTTTCAAGTAATCACAAATTTAGGAATCGATGTGAATTTTGAATCGAACATTCGCGATAAAACAATTAACATAAATATGTATACAGATAAAAGTGGCTTATTAATTGGAAAAAATGGTGAAACTTTAAAAGCTTTAGAAATATTAGCAAAACAAAAAATCAATCAAGAATACAATTGCTTTATTAAACTAAATTTAGATATAGAAAATTATAAATTAAAAAGAACTGAAAATTTAGAAAGATTAGCGAAAAAGACTGCTCGAGAAGTGAGAAGTACCAAAGTAGAAGCATCATTAGAAAATATGAATTCCTTTGAAAGAAGAATTATTCATAATGCCTTAACAAACTTTAAGGGAATTAAAACGTTAAGCGAAGGAGAAGAACCTAATCGTCATGTCATTATCAAACCTACTGAGTAAGTAGGTTTTTATAGTTAGAGGAGAACTGAAATGAACGAAGAAATGAGCCTATATCTTGAATTTTTTAAATTTAATGGAAAAACTAAAATGAATTAAAAAAAATGTTAAGTTTAAAAATCTAAAAAACAGTGTTAAAATTGTTTTTTTCTTTCATAAAAGAAAAAGGATAGACTAAAAAGCCTCAATTTGATACAATACACGAGAAAAGAAGTGATAAAAATGGAGGAGACCATAGCGGCAATATCCACATCAGTTGGAACAGGAGCCATTTCCATCGTCCGATTAAGTGGAAAAGAAGCACTCTCGATTACCAATAAACTGTTTAATGGGCCAGATTTAATGAAAGTTGACTCACATACCATCCATTATGGTTTTATAAAAGAAAATGAAAACTTAATAGATGAAGTATTAATAAGCGTCATGTTAGCTCCAAAAACGTATACTACTGAAGATATTGTTGAAATAAATTGTCATGGAGGCATAGCAACAACCAATAAAGTTTTAGAATTACTATTAAAAAATGGAGCACGCTTAGCTGAGCCTGGAGAATTTACTAAAAGAGCTTTTTTAAATGGGCGAATTGATCTAATTGAAGCTGAATCCGTCAGCGATTTAATTATGTCAAAGAGTGACAAGCAGCGTACATTAGCGTTAAATGGTGTCAACGGAAGATTGGGTACAATAGTAAAAAAAATAAGAGAAACACTTTTAAATCTTATAGCAAATATAGCTGTAAACATTGATTACCCAGAATATGAAGATGCGATAGAAGTCACACAAGACTACTTAAATAAAGAATTAGATAAAATAAAAAATGATTTAGAAATTTTATTAAAAAACGCTAGCATTGGAGAAATCATTCGTAATGGAATCGATGTAGCTTTAGTAGGAAGACCTAATGTAGGAAAAAGTAGTATTTTAAATGCTTTATTAAATGAAGAAAAAGCCATTGTTACTGATATATCAGGCACAACTAGAGATGTGATTGAAGGAAAAATGAATTTAAATGGGATTGAAATTAATTTAATTGACACCGCTGGAATTAGAGAAGCAAATGATTACGTCGAAAAAATCGGAATAGATAAAAGTAAAGAAATGCTTGAAAAATCAGATTTAGTAATTTTAGTTTTAAATAATAATGAAAAATTGAATGACGACGATTTAGCATTATTAGAAAAAGTAAAAGAAAAAACACATATCTTATTTATTAATAAAAACGATTTAGAATCGCACATAAACCTTCCTAAAGGTAAAACCGTCGTATTTGGAAACACCATGACTTTAGATGGAATGGAAGCTTTGAAAGAAAAAATAATAGAAATGTATCAATTAGATCAAATTGCTTTAAAAGACTTAACTTATTTATCTAATGCCCGACAAATAGACCTAGTATCAAAATCCCTTAAGCAAATTGAAGAAGCATTACTAGACATCGAAAAGAGTATTCCAATCGATATGATAGAAATTCATTTAAGAAATGCTTTTGATAATCTAGGAAAGCTCATTGGAGAATGTTATGAAGATGAATTAATTGATAAACTCTTTAAAAATTTTTGCTTAGGAAAGTAGGAATAAAAATGATTGAAAAAGCCCAAAAAAACGATATAAGAGAAATCCTAGCCATTATCGATGAATCAAAATTAGAAATGGATGAAAACAATAACCCTCAATGGAGTGAAGAGAATTATCCAGAATGTAAAATCCCAAATGATATTGAAAAAGGAAACTTATTTGTTTATAAAGAAAAAGATAAAATTAAGGGATTTATTGTTATTGAAAAAGATACAAGAGAATACGATGACCTAATTGAAAATAGTAAAAAAGAGGCTTTTATTCTTCATCGTTTGGCTATTAAAAAATCTTGTCAAAATCAAGGTTTTGCGAGTAGCCTCTTTCAATTTGCCGAACAAAAAGCTAAAAAAGAAAAGATTAAAGTCTTAAAAGCGGATACCGAAAAAAGGAATTTAAAAATGAATCACTTTTTTAAAAAATTAAATTATATAGAAAAAGGGACCTTTAATTATGACGATTACCCTGGAACTTATATTTATTATGAAAAAGAAATAGGTGAAGAAAAATGAAATACGATTGTATAGTGGTTGGAGGAGGACATGCTGGATGTGAAGCCGCACACATAACCGCCTTCATGGGGAAAAAAACGCTTTTAATTACCATGAATATAAACAATATTGCGGACATGCCATGTAACCCTTCGATTGGTGGAACCGCTAAAGGTGTCATTGTAAGAGACATTGATGCTTTAGGGGGACTAATGGGGAGAATTGCAGATCAATCTCATTTTCAAATGAAAATGCTAAACAGCAAAAAAGGTCCAGCAGTAAGATGCCTTCGCTGTCAAGCAGATAAAATAACGTATCCTAAAAACATGCTAAATGCTTTACAAAATACACCTAACCTTGAAATCAAAGAAGGAATGGTAGAAGATCTCTTAACAGAAGAAAATAAAATAAAAGGTATTGTTTTATCTAATCAGGAAAAAATAGAAGGTGAAACTTTAATATTAACAACAGGAACCTACTTAAAAAGTAATATTTTAAGAGGTGATAAAAACATAGAAGGTGGTCCTCATGGTGAAGCGAGAAGTAACTTTTTAAGTAACAATTTAAAACGATTAGGTTTTACCATACAAAGATTAAAAACAGGTACTCCACCGAGAATTAAAGCCAGTTCCATTGATTTTTCAAAAATGCAAGAAGAACATGGAGATGAACTTCCCTATTCTTTTTCTCATGACTTAGCCCCTATTTATAATCCCAAAGAACAACAAAAATGTTATCTCCTTTATACAAATGAAACCACTCATAAGCTTATTTTAGATAATTTAGACAAATCCAGTATGTATGGGGGTTACGTCACAGGTATAGGTCCAAGATATTGTCCATCCATTGAAGATAAAATCGTACGTTTCAATGATAAAGAAAGACATCAACTTTTTTTAGAACCAGAAAGTCTTTCTTATGATGAATGGTATTTACAAGGTTTTTCAACCAGTATGCCTGAGGAGATACAAGAGAAAATGGTTCATAGTTTAAGAGGTTTAGAAAACGCTAAAATCACTAAGTACGCCTATGCAATAGAATACGACGCCATTGATCCACTTGAATTAAAACCTTCTTTAGAAACGAAAATCATTGAAAATCTTTTTACAGCAGGACAAATAAATGGAACCAGTGGTTATGAAGAAGCAGCTGGGCAAGGTTTATTAGCGGGAATCAACGCGGTACAAAAATTAAGAGGACAAGAACCCCTAATATTAAAAAGAAATGAATCTTATCTTGGCGTTCTAATTGACGACTTAGTCACAAAAGGAACCAAAGAACCCTACCGTATGTTGACCTCTAGAGCAGAATATCGATTAATTCTTCGACATGATAACGCCTTACTTCGTTTAAGAAAATATGGCTATCACTTAGGAACCATTACCGAAGAAATGTGGGTCACTTATCAAAAAGTAGAAAAAGAAATAAAAGCGTTAAATGATTTTTTAAAAGAAACAAAATTAGAAATAAATGAAGACGTCAAAAAGGAATTTGAATCACATCATTTCTCCATACCTTTAAATAAACCCACTTTATTTGATTTATTAAAACGTCCTGAAATAACGATAGACTTTTTGTCTCATTTTCTTACCTTTCCCTTTTCTAATGATATAAAGGAAATTGTAAGTATAGAAATAAAATATGAAGGTTACATAAAAAAAACAGAAAAAGAAATAGAAAAAATGTTGAAATTAGAAGAAAAACAAATACCTAAAGATATCGATTACCAAAATGTAAAAAATTTAGCCAGTGAAGCTCGTCAAAAATTAGAAATCGTTCGACCCTTAACCTTAGCCCAGGCTTCAAGAATTAGTGGGGTCAATCCAAGTGATCTTTCTATATTAGCGATTTATTTAAAGAAAGAATATGGTAAAAATGAATAAAGAAGAATTGGTAGAAGAATTAAAAAAAATAGAAATTGAAATAAATGAAAACCAACAGAAACAATTAGACGTTTACGCTGATTTTTTAATAAAATACAATGAACATACGAACTTAACCGCTATAAAAGAAAAAAAAGAGATATATTTAAAACATTTTTACGATTCTCTTGTATTAAATCCTTACATTAAGCCAAAACAAAGGATATTAGATATAGGAACAGGTGCTGGCTTTCCAGGATGTGTTTTAGCTTTGTTAAATCCAGAAACTCATTTTATTTTATTAGACTCCAATAATAAAAAAATTAAATTTCTAGAAGAACTAGTTAAAAAACTTGATTTAAAAAACGTAGAATTAATACATGCTCGTGCAGAAGTCTATGTAAAAAATAATTTAGAAACTTTTGATTTAGTCACATCGCGCGCAGTAGCGGATTTAAGAATCCTATCAGAACTTTCTCTTCCAGCTTTAAAAATAGGAGGTCTATTTCTTCCTCTTAAAGCAAACATAACAACTGAATTAGAAAACTCCAAAGAAACAATAGAAATTTTAGGAGGTCAAATTGAATCAATTGAAAAGTATCTTTTACCTGTTGAAATGAGCCAAAGAACTATCTTAATTATTAAACATAAGGAAAAGACTCCACTCACCTACCCTAGATCTTATGATAAAATTCTAAAAAAAACATTGAAAAATAATTCTAAATAGGTTATATTAGAAATAAGATAAAGGGGCTGAAAAGTATGAATATGGATAAAAACATCCTAGAAGTATCAGTAAAAGATATAATTCCAAATCGCTATCAACCAAGAGTAAATTTTGAAGAGGAAGGTTTAAGCGAACTTGCGGAATCTATCAAGCAATTTGGGATTATTCAACCCCTAATTGTAAGAAAACAAAATGACAAATATGAGATTATTGCGGGAGAAAGACGTTATAAAGCGGCGATGCAAGCAGGACTCCAAACGGTTCCAGTTATTTTATCAGAAATGAATGAAGAACAAACAGCTGAAGTCGCTCTTTCAGAAAATATTCAAAGAAAGAATCTTTCAGTGATCGAAGAAGCTAAATCTTTAAAAAATCTTTTAGATAGAGGATATTTGACACAAGAACAACTCTCAAGCAAAATGGGAGTTTCTCAAATAGCCATTGCGGATAAATTAAAATTATTAGAACTTGATGAAGAAGTTCAAGAAGCATTAATTAATGAACAGATATCTGAACGTCATGCTAGATCTTTAATATCTTTAACTAAAGATGATCAGAAAAAATGGCTTCAGAAAATTATTAATGAACGACTAAATGTTAGAGATTTAGAAATTGAATTGAAAAAAATAAAAAGTGGAGAAGTAATGGAAGACGATATTATTCCTTTAGTAAACATCAACCCAGATATTGAAAACATTATGAATAATGCTGAAGATATTAATAGAACACGTGAACCACATGACGTTGCTAGTTTTTTAATTCCAGAAGGTGGAAAACAAGAAGAACACAAAACCACTTTTGTCATACCAGAACCTCCTGAAAAAATGCCTAATAAATTTTTTAATTTTCTAGAAGACGAAGAAGCTAATATGAATGTTTCCGCTGAAGAAGAAAAAATAGATATATTTAATCAAGAGACAACGCCATTAGCAACACCAGTTGAAATATTAGACGATTATGTAGAAAAAAGTGAGGATAATACAATGAATAATACTTTAACAGTTAGCAATTTTGAATTTAATCCAACTTCAGAATTACAGAATAATAAGGATATTAGTAGCTTTAAAGTAGAGGAACCGTTAAATTTAGAAGAAAATAATAATGAAATTTCATTTGAGTCTATGAACACTGTGATCGAAAATAGTCCTATTAATTTAGAAGCAAATACAACTCCTACTTCAGATGTAGCACAATTTGTTATTGATCCAATTCCTTTAGAATCCTCACCAAATACTGAACTAGAAGTAAGTAACTTTAATTTTAATAACCCAATTGAAAATGTCACTTCTTCACCTACTGACGATATAGCTCAATTTACTATAAACAATTCTTCTATCCCCCAAACACCTGATCCATCTTCAGATTTAAATGTAAGCAATTTTATTATAAATTCAGTTAATGAAGATAACTCTAGTGAATCAACAAATAACGATATTTCAAATTTTATTATTAATGAACCACAAACTTTTAGTGAAAGCGCTTCTTTGAATGAAGTATCTGATTTTATACTTCCATCCGAAAATAACACCTCTTCAGCTCCTGCTAAATCGATTTTTTTCCATAATGAAGAAAGTGAGCCAATAGTAGAGGAGCCACCCAAACAAGAGACAAATAACAATATTGAAGAAATCATTCCAATGCCTGAAGAAACTTTAGTTGATCCATTAGATAGTGTTATAACATTAGAACAAGATTATGCTAGTAAGCAAGAAGAAATTGCAGGAACAGATTTAAAAACCGCAATTAATACAGTTAGAAATACAATTAATGATTTAGAATTAAGTGGTTTTAATATTGAAATAGAAGAAGCGGATTTGGAAGAACAATATTATATAAATATAAAAATAATGAAATAAATTTTATCCAAGACATATTTTATATAAATAGCACTTTGTCAACAATCTGAAATATAGGCATAAAATCCTATATTTTTTATTCTTCTTTTTTATCTACTTGAATTCTTTCTCCTTCACTTCCCTTAACATAGTAAAACATAGCGGCTTGCCCATTAGTAGCTTTGGCTCCACTTACGGGTTCTTGTAAAACACTTACAACATTTTGTGGTTTATCATACCAACTACTCTCTTTATCAGACAAATAATCTTCCATTGTATTCACCCAAATAGTTTTACTCCACCTACTTGAATCACTATTCACCTCTTTAGCATCATCATAACCTAGCCAAATAAGCATAAGAGCCTCTTTATTATAACCCACTGTCCAATAATCAGTATTTGTGGTTCCTGTTTTTAATGCGTATTTCCGACTCATCTTATTTGCAATACTTAAAGCGGTTGGAGACGTATAACTTAAAAATTTACTATTACTTGTATTCGTTAACATCTCATTCAGAATATAGACGTAATTATAATTAAGAACCATTTTTTTATTGTCCTTATGTTCATATAACACATTTCCATGCAAATCTTCTACCTTCGTAATAAAGTAATTATCAAGTTGATAACCACCATTGGCTAAAGTTGTATAACCTTTAGCAAAATCAAGCATATTAAGTTCACTTGTTCCTAAAGCTAAACTTGGATTAGCAACAACCTCTCCTTTAATTCCCATTTTTTTAGTGGTCTCCACTAATGTATTTTCTCCTAAAAATAAATGAGTTTTCACCGCATAAATATTATCAGAATAAGCTAAGGCTGCAGACATGGTAATTTCTTTATTGGCATAAACATCGTTATAATTTGAAGGACTATAAATTTTATTGTTAGAAAACACAAAATTAGTAGGCTCACTTACAAAAGTAGAAGAACTTGTAAGGCCATTTTCTAAAGCTGAATAGTACAAAAAAGGTTTCATAGTACTTCCTACCTGTCTTTTAGAACTTATGGCACGATTATACTGGCTTTTTGCGTAATCCATTCCTCCAACTAAAGCTCTAATTTTACCACTTTCTGGTTCAATGAGAACGCTAGCGACTTGCATATTTTCATCCTTAACATTTTCTAAAATTTCTTTTTCTAACTTTTCTTGTGCTTTCATATCCAAATTCGTATACACTTTTAAACTTCCTGAATCTAAAAGAGAGGTAGGAATACCTTTTAAAGATTCTAACTCTTTTAAAACCGCATCTTGGTAATACATAATCATTTGTAAATTATTAACATCTCTTTTCCCATAAATCGGTATAGGCTCTTTAAAAAGAGTATTATAAGTAGCTTCATCGATTTTTTCGTTATTAAGCATAGTTAAAGCAACAACTTTTGCTCTCTTTATACATTCATCATAATGCGTAACGGGATTATATTTCGATGGATTTTTAGGAATACCTGCAAGCATGATCGCTTCTTCTAAACTTAAATCTTTTGTATCTTTATTAAAATAATACTTACTGGCATTTAAAATACCATAATTTCCAGCTCCAAAATTGATTGTATTTAAATAACCTTCTAGTATCTCATCCTTACTATAATGAACTTCAAGCTCTAAAGTTAAAAAAGCTTCCTCCGCTTTCCTCTTCCAAGTCTGATCAAAATCCAAATACATATTTTTAATATACTGTTGACTTATCGTTGAAGCACCCTGTACGACTCTTTTATTTTTAATATTCAATAGCATTGCTTTCGCAATTCTTAAATAATCAAATCCCTGATGCTTATAAAAATTTTTATCTTCAACACTAATCACCGCATCTAAAACATGCTCACTAATGTTTTCAAGGTTGACCCATTCACTACTTCCACTTCCTTGATAAACTAATCCCCCATCCTTATCATAAATATACATTTGACCGATATTCGTAAGTTCTAATTTTGGACTAAAATAGGCATAGGTATAAAGTCCAACAAGAACAATCACAAAAGATATAAATAAAAATACCATTGATTTAAATAAGAAACGTAACTTTTTCATAAAGTTTTCACCATTTGTAGTTTGTAAAATAATTCAAAAAATATAATAACAATTTACATTTTTTAAGTAATAGTGTTAATACCTATAAAATTATTAATATAAGAAAAGGAAAAATTAAATCATTCAAAAGTAAAATAATAATACGAGAAGCGTAGAATAGCATTTTTTTTATTTGTTGCACACTCTCCTTTCCTATGTTATAATTTCCGAGAAAAGAAGGTGTCGTATGACCATATCCTTTTATAAAGATGATTTAAAAATAGAAGAAAAACAAGTAATAAATCAAAGCCAATTAAAGTCGATTTTAGAATTTGAGTTTCTCGATTATAAAACAACCATTGACTTAGAGACAAAAACATTAACCAGAGAAAATGAAGAATTTCTATTTTTTCTAGATTTTTTAAAAAAAGAATGCTCTATAACATTAAAACAAGAAAAGCTAGAATTAAATATAGGAGTAGATTATTGCTCATTTAGTGGAGATAATAATATTATTATTTTAGAATATACTATTGAGACAGAAGACAAAAAAAACAAAATGATGATTAAGGAAGGGAACAAGTAATGAAATTATCAGAATTAGAAAATTACATAAAAGAATTAGACTCAACCGTTGAACAAGTCAAATTAATTAAATCCAATCGTCCAGACCTTTGTGATTATCAATACGATGGCTGTTTTAATTTAGCTAAAAAACTTCATAAGTCTCCTATGGAAATAGGAAGTGGACTAGTATCAAAACTAATGGAAAATGAAGAAATGAATAAAAAATTTTCAAAAATAGAATGTGTAGCACCTGGATTTATTAACTTTACCTTAACCGATTCTTTTATAAATGAAACTTTAAATAAAATGTTAACTCAACCAAAGTTTAATATAGAATTACCAAAAAAAGAGAAAATTGTGATTGATTATGGAGGAGCAAATGTTGCTAAGCCTCTACATGTAGGCCATTTAAGACCAGCCATTGTTGGTGAAGCCATCAAACGCTTATTAAGATACATGAATCAAGACGTTGTAAGTGATGTCCATTTAGGAGACTATGGTCTTCAAATTGGTCAAGTAATTTATGGTTTAAAAGAAAAAAATCTTTTACCAGAAGACATCTCTTTAGAAATACTTACGGATCTCTATCCCAAAATAAGTGCTCTTTGTAAAGAAAATGAAAAAATTAAAGAAAAATGTTCGTTAATGACAAAAGACTTACAAGATGGAAATCCAGAATATCAAGAATACTTTAGAAAAATCCTTGAAATATCAAAAAAAGACATAAAAAAAATTTACGATTATTTAGGAGTCTCTTTTGACTTATGGCTAGGAGAATCCAATGCCTACCCTTATATCCCTTTTGTTACAGAAGAACTAGAAAAAGAAAAGCTTTTAAAAAAATCTGAAGGAGCAATAATAGTAGAAGTACAAGAATCGACGGATACCTTAGAAATTCCTCCACTAATCTATAAAGCTAGCAATGGCGCCTATTTATATAGTACTACAGATTTAGCAACGATTTATCAAAGAGAAAAAGATTTTAAACCCAATAAAATTATTTATATAGCGGATAGTCGTCAAAGTCTTCATTTTACCCAAGTCTTTCGTACATCTAAAAAAATGGAAAAAACCAAAACGATTGATTGCGAATTCTTAGGTTTAGGAACCATCAATGGTAAAGACAATAAACCTTTTAAAACCCGTGCTGGTAACACGCCCAAACTTATAGAACTATTTAATGATACCAAAGAAACATTTATAAAAACAAATCCTCGAGAAGAAGAATACAAGGAAACAGACCTTCATAAACTCATTAATTCCATTATAAAATTTGCTGATTTGCAAAACAATCGCGAAAAAGGATACATCTTTGACATTGAAAAATTTTCCGCTATTAATGGAAAAACAGGACCTTACATTTTATATACTTATTTAAGAACACAAAAAATAATAAAAAATAATCCTCAATTTGTAGACAACTTAGGAAAAACAATATATAATGTTCACGATCGAGCTTTAAGATTAAAAGTCTTAGAATTAGAAGAAGTTTTAAATTATGCCTTTAAAACAAGAATGCCATCGATCATTGCGAACTATCTTTATGAAATAAGTGTATTAGTAAACGCATTTTATGAAAACAATCATATTAATAATTTAGAAAACAATGAAAAGAAAAAAGATTGGGTAACACTTTTATCTCTTTGTACTAAAATAATTCAGAAGTTATTAGAGCTATTAGTGATTGAGATACCTGATAAAATGTAGGAGGAAAAATATGAAATTATCAGATTTAACCAAAGAAGAGTTGGAAAATATGTCTTACGATGATTTAGCTTATGGAATTTTAAGTGAAAGTAAAACACAAATGAAAATTATTGATTTATTTAATAAAATTGGTAGTTTAGTAAATCTATCAGAAAAAGAAATAGAAGACAAAATAGCCGATTTCTTTGAAATGTTAACTTTAGATAAAAGATTTATTATGCTAGACGATGGAAGTTGGGATCTAAAAGAACGACATGTTCAAAAAATAATTATTGAAGAAGAGGAAGAGGACGTAGGTCTAGAAGACATTGAGGAGTCTGCTGAAATAGAAGAAGAGGAAGAAATCTTTTATGATGAAGAAGAAACCGATGATTCAGAAGATGATTTAAAAGACTTAGTTGTCATCGATGAAGAAGAAGAGGATGCATTATAACCATTCTTTTTTGTTTAAAAAAGAGAGAAAGAAAGGCGTAAAAATATGGAAGAAAGATTGGAAGTAATCTATAAAAGATTCAATGAAATAGAACAATTATTAATGTCTCCCGAAATCATGAATGATTTTAAAAAAGTGAGTAAATTGTCTAAAGAACAAAGTGATTTAAGAGAAATTGTAGACAAATATGAAGAATACAAAGAAACAAAAAAAAGAATGGAAGAATCAAAAAGTTTACTAAATGATGCTGAATTAAAAGAAATGGCTGAATTAGAACTAACTGAACTTCAATCTAATTTTGAAAAAATAACAAAAGAACTAGAAATATTATTAATACCTAAAGATGAAAACGATGGAAAAAATGTCATTATGGAAATTCGTGGAGCAGCAGGTGGCGATGAAGCCAATATTTTTGCGGGAGATTTATTTAGAATGTATACTTATTATGCTGAAAAAAATAATTGGAAAATTGAGCTAATTAACGAAGTTCCAGGTTCAAGTGGTGGTTTTTCACAGGTGGAATACATGATTAAAGGAGAAAACGTCTACTCAAAATTAAAATACGAAAGCGGAGCACATCGTGTTCAAAGAGTCCCAGAAACCGAATCTCAAGGTCGTGTACATACCTCAACCGCTACAGTCGTAGTCATGCCAGAGATAGAAGACGTAGACGTAGAAATAAAAGAAAGTGATTTAAAAATTGACGTCTATCATTCAAGTGGAGCAGGAGGTCAGTCCGTAAACACCTCAAACTCAGCAGTTCGTATTACCCATTTACCAACCAATACTGTAGTAACTTGCCAAAACGAAAGAAGTCAAGCCCAGAACAAAGAAAAAGCCATGCAAATTTTAAAATCTAAAATTTATGATAACTTAGAACAACAAAAAAATAATGAATTGACAACAGAAAGAAAAAATAAAATTGGTACAGGAGATCGTTCTGAAAAAATAAGAACGTATAATTATCCTCAAAATCGTGTAACCGATCATCGAATCAATTTTTCTATTATGGAACTAGATCGAGTGATGAATGGAAATTTAGAACCTATTATTACTTCTTTAATTACAGAAGATCAGAAAAGAAAACTCGAAGGTAATTAATGTTTCAAAAAAAGACGTTAACGGATCAAGACTTAAAAGAGTTAAAACGCCTATACAAAGACGATTTAGAAAATCAAATAGAAAAAGTAAAGAAAGGCTACCCTGTCCAATACTTAATTGGAAACGTTCCTTTTTTTAACACCACCATTTTAGTTAACCCAGATGTTTTAATTCCAAGATTTGAAACCGAATATTTAATAGAAAAAATATTAAAAAAAATGGAGAAAAATAAAAAAGAAGCTTTAAACCTATTAGATGTTGGGACAGGAAGTGGCTGTATTGCCATTGCTTTAGCCAAAAATACCAATTGGAGATGTCTTGGTGTGGACAAATCTGAAAGTGCTTTAAAAGTTGCAAGAAATAATAATGAAATCAATCAAACACAAGTCCTTTTTAAAAAATTGGATTTATTATCAGAACCGATTGAAAACTTTGATGTCTTGGTTTCCAATCCCCCCTATATTAGCATCGAAGAAAATTACGACCCGCAAATACTTTATGAACCCAAAGAAGCTTTATTTGCTTTAGAAAATGGAACGCTTTTTTACCGTGTCCTATTAGAAAAAATAAAAAATGAACCAAAAATGATTGCTTTTGAAATTGGAGAACAACAAGGACAGATAATATCAAAAATGGCCAAAAAAAGATTTCCAAAGGCTAAAATAACCATTGAAAAAGACTTGTGTGAAAAAGATCGATACATTTTTATAGAAAATTTGGATTAATTATTTCAAGATAATGAGCATAATATTTAATATAAAATGTATATTTTGTCGAACGCAACTTGACAATTGTCCCAACAATTTATAAAATAATAATAAGAGTTAATAACAAATCAGTCATTTTATAGTCATTTAAAAAGGGTAGAATGTTATTATTAAAGGAGTAAAAAGAAATGATCCAAATGATTTACTATATTTTATTTACCATTACTTTATTGTATGGAATCTATTTTGTGATAACAGGTTTATTTGCATTTAAACATGACGACATACCAAAAATCAGACCTTTTAGAGCAAGAACTAAATTTGCAATTTTAATTGCTGCTAGAAATGAAGCCCTTGTAATTGGAGATTTAATAAAAAGTTTAAAAGCACAAAACTATCCAGCTGAACTATTTGATATTTATTCCTTAATTAATAATTGTAATGACAACACACTTGAAGTAGCTAAAAAAGCAGGTTCTAAAATCATTAATGTTACAGTACCTTGTAAATCAAAAGGCGATGTATTAAAATTCACATTTAATAAATTAAAGAAAAAAAATTATGATGCTTATATTATATTTGATGCAGATAACATCGTGCATCCCGATTTTCTAAAATTAATGAACAATACTTACCTTTCAGGATACAAAGTTGCTCAAGGAAGAAAAGATACAAAAAATATTTCTGATAATTGGTTAAGTGCTAGTTATGCCCTATTCCATTACGTTCAAAATTTCTTTTTTAATAAATCACGTATGAATTTAAATGCGGCATGTGCGATTAATGGGACAGGATTTATGGTAGCTAAAAGTATTATGGACGAAGGCTTTGATCCAAAAACAGTCACAGAAGACATTGAACTTTCCATTCATTGTGTCTTAAAAGGCATTGATATTGCCTATGTAGAAGAAGCCATTACTTATGATGAACAACCGACAAAATTTAATGACTCATGGCATCAACGAAGTCGTTGGAGTAAAGGAATAATTGAATGCAATCGTTTATATCGTAAACCATTATTAAAAAAATGGATAAAAGATAAAGACTTCTCTTGTATTGATAAATTCTTGTTTAGTATCGCCCCTTATGTTCAAACTTTATCTGTTATATTAACTTTAATGTTAGGTGTATTCTATATTTTTGATATTGAATTAAACGATATCTTCTCTTACTTCTTCTCTTTAGGATTAACATGCTTTATGATTGGTTATCTAATCGATGTAATTATAAATATGTTTATGATGATTTATTACAAAAGAGATTTATACGATAACTTGCATGGTATCTTCTTTTTCTTAATCTTCATGGCTACATGGATTCCCATTAATGTAATCTGTTTATTTAAAAAAGATTTAACTTGGGTGCAAATTGAACATAACCGTAAATCGTCATTAGAAGCTTTATTAAACGAAAAATAAATAAAAGTGAATAAAAATTGTAAAGATAAGACATAATTATTTAGGTGATAAAAATGAAAAAAATAATTATTGTCTTATTTTTATTTGTTTGTATCTATTTAATAAAAAATAATAAAGAAGAATTTATTATACCATCCAACGCTATTCGTTTTCGTGTAATTGCTAACAGCAATACATTTGAAGACCAGGCAACAAAAATGGAAATAAAAACAAATATTGAAAACATATTAAAAACAGATTTAATAAGTGTTAACAATAAAACCGAAGCCGATAAAATACTAACTAGAAAAATACCTGAAATTGAAACCATGCTAAAAGGATACAAAATGGATTACAATTTAAACTACGGAGACAACTATTTTCCAGAAAAAAGTTATAAAGGTGTCAAATACCCTAGTGGTACATATGAATCTCTCGTGGTAACTTTAGGAAGTGGAAAAGGCGAAAATTGGTGGTGTGTTCTCTACCCTCCTCTATGTATGATGGACAACAAAGAATCTAATTTAAATAACGTTGAATACGCTAGTTTTATTGAAGAACTATTTAATAAATATCTGTAATTTTTTTCAAATACCCTAATAAAATGTATTAGGGTGTTTTTTATGAAAGAACTAATAACATTAATAACAATTGCCATAGCTTTAAGTATGGATACCTTTTCTTTATCCTTAGGAATAGGAACCACAAACTTATCGTCAAAAAAATGTTTTCTCTTTTCAATGATTGTAGGTATTATGCATTTTTTTATGCCATTATTAGGGATTTTTATTGGAGTGAAAATTGTTTCCCTATTCGCTTTAAAAAGTAATTTTCTCTTAGGAATCATTCTTATTTATTTAGGAATAACCATGATTATTGAAATCCTTCATCCCGATACAAAAGAAAAAAAGATGAACCTCATAAATATGTTTTTATTTGCTATTGGTGTATCCATTGACTCTTTTTCTACAGGAATAGGATTAAGCGCCATTACATCAAATATCCTTTTAGCAACGTTTATTTTCTCTATTACCAGTTTCTCCTTTACTTATTTTGGATTAATTATTGGAAAATACGCTAGTGCTCTCTTAGGCATCTACGCTAACGTATTTGGAGCAATTTTGTTGCTAGTAATAGGATTATTTCATTTATGCCTTTAAAACACTTAACATTGAGGAACAAATAAATATTGACAAACATATAATTAGATAATATATTAAAAATAAATAAAAAGGAACGTGAGTTTATGGAAAAAATAATCATTGAGGGTCAAAGAGAATTATCAGGAACGATTGAAATAAACGGGGCAAAGAATAGTGCTGTTGCCCTTTTACCAGCCGCTATATTAAGTGATGAAGAAACAATTATTAATAAAATACCAAATATTACAGATGTATCGGTATTAAAAGAGATTATTTTATTATTAAAAGGAAAAGTAATCGAAAATAAAGGTCAAATGATCATTGATTCTCATGATATTGGAAATACAACTATTCCTGAAACCTTATCAAATAAACTAAGAGCCTCTTACTATTTTATGGGTGCTTTACTTGCAAAATTTCATCATGTTGAAATCTATTTTCCTGGAGGATGCAACTTTGGAGCAAGACAAATTGATTTTCATTTAAAAGGTTTTGAAAATCTAGGTGCAACCATAACATTAGAAGGTGAAAAATACATTATAGATGCTAAAGAACTTTCTGGAGCGGAAATAAATCTTGACTTTCCGAGTTGTGGTGCAACCATAAATATTATGTTAGCAGCCACAAAAGCAAAAGGAACAACCATTATTAATAATGCAGCCAAAGAACCTGAAATTGTAAATGTAGCAGAATTTTTAAATAAAATGGGAGCAAAAATTGAAGGCGCTGGAACAGAAACCATTCGTATTACAGGTGTTGAATACTTGGGCAAAGCATCTATTGATGTGATTCCTGATCGAATCGAAGCTGGAACGTATCTTATTGCTGGAGCACTTTTAGGAAAAGATTTAAAAATTACCAATATTATTCCAGAACACATTGAAGCCTTATTGACTAAATTAAAACTAATGAACGTTGAATTTACTTTAAATAAAAATGAAATCGTAATCAATAAATGCGAAAATTTAAAACCTATCGATATTAAAACAGAAGTTTTTCCAGGCTTCCCAACCGATTTAGCTCAACCCATTTGTGTTTTACTTGCTCATGCGGATGGACTCTCTCACATCGAAGAAACCATTTATGAAAAAAGAATGGGCCATGTTGAATATTTAAATAAAATGGGAGCATCAATTGAAATAGAGAATAATCGTGAAAAAATAAATGGTCCTATAAAATTTAAAGGTCAAGATGTACAAGCAAGCGATTTAAGAGCGGGTGCAACTCTTTTTCTTGCGGCATTAACCGCTGAAGGAACAACAACCATTACGAATATTCAATATATTTTAAGAGGATACGACAAATTAGTATCAAAATTATCAGATGTTGGTGCTAAGATTAGCATAAAAGAAATAGAATAGTAGTAGAAACTACTATTTTTATTTGGGGGTAAAATGAAATATAAAATATTGATAATAATTATAATAGGAACACTATTAACTTCAATTATTTACATAACAACAAGAGAAGAAAAGAAAACATTTTTAGCGATTGGTGATGGCTTATCGAGTGGTATGACGGCGCTTAATGTAAGTGGCTATAATTATAACGACTATTTATTTGATGCCTTAAAAAAAGAAGAAAACTTAAAAAGTTATTATCATTTTCATGAAGTAGATGAAACCGCCAGTTCGTTATTAACCAAAATTAACAATAATGTACCATTAAATAATACTTTAACCATTAAACAAGCCATTAAAGAAGCCTATATGATTACACTTCATATTGGGATGGATGAATTAAATAATTACGCTCGCAAACACTATTTAGATTCTACTAAAATAACTGCTTATTTAAATAAATACGAAGAAATTATGAAAATCATTGCTCATTTAAACAATAAAAAGATTTTTGTTCTTGGTCTTTTTCCTACAAACTTAGTTAATAAAAATAAAATTGAAAAAATCAATCAAGAATTAAAACGATTAGCTGAGAAATACCACTTTTATTACGTAGAAATTATCGATATTATTAATGATGAAAATTATTTTACATTTAAGAAAAATTATTACCCAAACTATAAAGGTCAAGAGTACATCTTTAAAGAAATTCAAAAACAATTAGATAGAAAAACAATAGAATTGTATTAAAAAAAGTAACTAAAATAAGTTACTCGGATAGTAAAACCAAAATGGTTCCATTTCTTATATCTGTATTAAGAAGTAAGTCATCAGGAGAATATTGATGGCCTGTGCGGGCATTAAATAATAGATTGCTAGTAGACTGAATAAATTCATAACTCGTAAATTCTGTAATAGAGGTATTTAATAAATTAATAATATTCCCAATTTTTTTATTAGCAGGTAAAAATAAATCATAAGTTTTATCTACTTCAGGAACAACCAGTTTTACTAAAACTTTATTTTTAATAAGTATCACTTCTCTCTATCGTACCAATACATTTCATTACTTGATATTTTTCATTATTGATAACATAACTTAAACCTTGGAAATCTTCGTTAACATCACTAGTAGCAAGATTAGAAATTTCCATAGCTTTTTGACTATCAATACCTTTTCCAATCCAAATCCCACTTTTATTATTAACACTTTTTGAGTACCATTCCTCTTTCATAATTCTTTTATAAGAAGAATAATTATCTGCAAAGACAAAATAACTATTTGGATAATCATCTAGATGATTAAAAATAGAGAATAAATGGTTAACACCTTCATCTAAAACTTTGTCATAAATATAACCAATTCCAATCAGGATATAAACTTTTTTATTTCCATTTCCGTCACCATCAGTAATACTCTTTAACTTTTCTGTAAAATTATTATTTGTATAACTAATCCCACTATTGATACCAATATTCCCCATAAAATCTATGATTTCCATTTTTATATTTGGAACAGAAGATAAAATGGATAGAAAGTGATTAATAAAATCATTTTCAACTAACAAATTATTTCCAATAATCTGAGAAATAGGATTTTGAATGATATTAAATTGACAAATAGAGGCATCATAAATATTAACTCCAATAGGTATATTTGTGTAATTATCTATATGAGCGGATAAAGAATCCACAGTAACCGTTTCAGGAATAACTGGAATGGCCTTTGCTTTAGTATAATTTAATTTCTCAAAGGAAGTTTTGATTATTTGATTGATTTGCTCTTTTAAATAAATATAACACGTTTGAAATTCATAAGCGGTTTTATCAACTGAAACAATACCTCGTCCATAATATTTAGAAGGGGTTAAACCATGAGGTGCATTTAAATAAAATTGATAATCAAAGGAATCAGCAAGTTGCATAGCAATTTTATTAGGAAACGCTTGATTGATTTTAGATATAACCGACGCTGGTCCAAAAGCAGTCATCATAAACACAATACCATATTTAGCACTTTCACGAATAATATGAGCTAAAAAATCATCATAAGAACCATAATTTTCTATAAAAGATTCATACCCATTTAAAATAATTAAAAGAAGAGGTAGTTTTTCTTTGTCGCTCTCAATATAAGAGGCATAACTTCCACCATGACTAGAAAACAAATCTTTTCTTCGATTGATTTCTCGTTCAAGCATTAAAAATAAACTTTTAACTTTATTTTTATCTTCGGCAAAAACAACATCTCCAACTTGAGGAGCGCTATTAAAAATTTTCAATATTTCTGATCCAAAATCCATAATATATATATTTACTTCATCTGTAGTATGATAAGCACAAATAGAATAAAGGGTTGTCATAAGAAGATTTTCTTTTCCGCTTCCTGGTGTACCATAGATAATTAGATTTCCATTATTTGTAAAGTCCATTGTTAATAGTTTTTGTAATTGTTCAGTAGGTAAATCATATTCTCCTATAACAGGATTAATAGAATAAGGCTTGGCTTGGTAATTGTATTTTTTTATTGTATTTGATAAATAAATTTCTTTTGGAATGTTAGGAAGCCACAATTGACGAAAAGAAATAGATTCTCTTTTAGCAATATCATACAAATTTTTAACAATATTCGTAAGTTGATCTCCATAATTAACTGTATTAGCTACTTTCACTAAATCATTTACTTGATGAATAAGATTACCATTATTATCAATAAAATATATGTTATCATCGACGGTTTTTTCTACACGGTCTTGTGGAATATATTTTGCTCCTGACCAAGCAGATTGCCCAAGTTCAAAAAGTTCATTATAACCTACTTGTAAATAAAACCTTCCTGTTTCCTTTAAACTAGCCGCATCGTCCCTTTTTAATAATTCCATACTATCTTCACTTGTCTGTACTTTTAAACAAACTTTAAATTTCGAATTGGACCAAATTTGATCATCCACAACACCAGTTGGCTTTTGAGTAGCAAGAATTAAATGAACGCCTAATGAACGACCAATACGTGCTGTAGAAATAAGTTCCGCCATAAAATCAGGCTGTTGTGACTTCAATTCGGCAAACTCATCACTAATAATAAACAAATGTGAAATAGGTTCTTTTACTTTACCATTACGATAAAACTTTTGATATTTATAAATATCAACGGTACTTTCTCCTAAAGCATCACGTGCCTCATTAAACATTCTTTGTCTTCTTTTAAGTTCACTATTTATACTAACAAGTGTACGATTCATTTCTCCAGTATCTAAGTTAGTAATTGTTCCTACTAAATGTGGAATCTTCACTTGAGTTTCTCTATTTTCAAAAGCCCCAGCAAGTCCCCCACCCTTATAGTCAATAAGAACAAATTGAACTTCATCAGGGTGATAATTAACAGCCATAGATAAAATATAAGTAATAATAAATTCAGATTTACCACTACCTGTTGATCCAGCAATCAATCCATGAGGACCATGGTATTTTTCATGTAAGTCTAGATCAAATAACTTTCCATCAGGATGAACACCCACAGGAGCACTTAAACTAATCGTTGGATCATTTTTTTCCCAACGATTTAGAATATTTAATTGGTCTACTTTTCCAACATTATACATTTCTAAAAACTGTAAGGTGGTTGGAAGTTGGTTCATCATAGAAGTAGAACTAACAGGTATATTGCCAATGACTAAAGAACAGTTACTAATGTCTCCTTCAAAATAATCTGGCGTAAAATTTCTTTGTTCATGGCTTAAATCCTTTTCGTAAATTCCCGCACTATTTGAAGTATATTGAATAAACTTATTAAATCGACTTGGAATATTTTTTAAAGTAGGTTCAATCATCATAAGAGAAAAACCAAAATTAGCTTTATCATTTAATAATTTGTCAATGATTCCAAAATTTTTGGCTTGAATATAATTATCTGTAATTATTAAATAATATTCGTCGAATTTTTTATAAGTGGTATCTTTTTGTTCTTCAAAATTATTTTCTTGTTCGTTATATTTTATCTTACTTAAACGCTCATTATAGATACCTTCTAAATAAGAAGAAACTTGTTTCATTTCTAATTCATTTGAAGCAAAAAAACGAGTGGTATTATCTACGCTTCTTGAATGAGGAAGATACTTAATGTATTCCCATTGTTGTATTTTAGTTTCTTCAGTAAGAATAATAATTTTTAAATCAATACCACTATAAAGAGTAATAAATTGTAATAAAAGATTATAAATGATTTGTTCTTTTTTTTCGCAATCTTCACTAATTATAATAGGTAAAATTTTATCTTCAGTTAAGGAAATATTTATAGGAACATCATGTAAAATAAATTTTTCATTCATTAATTTTTTGACTTCATCTCTTAAATTATCATCTTCTAAATTAAAATCTTCAATCATAGAGTGAACAGAAACATTCGCTTTCCGATTACCAAGTCCCAAACGAATAGTTAAAAAATCATTATCATTAATTTCTCGACTCCAAATTTTATTTGTACGATTTTTTATTGATTCAACAAGCTCTGAAGGACTTAAATTATTTTGAATAAGAATACTTTTCTCTTTTTCCATCGCTTCATTGATAAGAAGTCGCTTGCTTTGCAAATAAGCCAGATATTTTTCTTGACGTTTTTTTTCTTTACTTTTGATTTTCTTTTTTTGATATTTATCTAGCATAATAGGAAAACAGATGCAACCAGCAACCATGGAAACACATAGAGTTAGCTCAGTAATCGCACCAATAACCGTACTTTGTCCAGACATAACGCTAAATAGCGCAACCAAACCTGTTACAGATGAAGAAACACCCATCATAACCGTTGCTCCTAAGGTAAGCATCGCTGGAGGACCATCATCTTTTATAGGTTCAGGTGGAATATCAATTTCCACTTCTATACCATCAAATGTTGCTTTTAATCTTGGTGTATGGAAAAAAACTTGATTATCACTATAAAGCGTAGCGTACTTTTCTGAGCCTACAATAGGATTATAAGCATTTCCTTGACCAAAAGTATTCAACTTTTGATAATTAGATAAATGGACTTGGACAAAATCTCCTAAATCATTCATTAAAAGAAACGTATCCATCCAAATAATCTTTAATCCATCTATAAATAAAACATCGCCTCGGATAAGAGAACGTGAAGTAGCACGATTTCCATTAATATATGTAATTCCATTTCCTTCACTTTTAAAAAACCAAACATTTTCTTTTTTTTCAATAGTAAAATGTAATACACCTACATCGACGCTATTATAAATAATATCATTGTTTGACTTTCCAAGAGTAATTTTAGATAAATTAGCAATTGAATAACTTTTATATTTCATGGGAACATCAAAACAATATATTTTAATCTTTTCATCAATATCCCCAAATTTAATATCATAAAAATTTAAATGCTTTAATTCATCGCTTGCAATAGAGGATAAACCTTTTCTGATAATAAAATCACGTGTTTCTTTAATCATCCATTTCCCATTATTTGCAGAAATGATAATATTTTCTAAAATGCCATCCTTAGATTCATAATTAATTAAAAAAGTGTCTTCAATTTTTTCAGGTAACAAATAATTTTCAACTTTGGCTTCATCAGCAACAAATACTTTCATGTTCAATACCCCTATTCTTAAAATTATTTTAACATAGCCCAAGATTTTTATCAATTTATATTAAATAGTTTCTTTTGTTATTTTATAGTCTTAAGTTAGAGTTTTAGAAAATAATCAAAAAAGTTTACTATTTATTCATATTTTCAATGTTTTATGTTATAATACTAGCCATGGAAGGTGAATACTACATGGGATTTTTTAGAAAACTAATAGATTCAGAATACAAAGAACTAAAAAGATTTGAAGGCATTGCAAATAAAATAGTCGATTTAGAAAGCGAGATGGCTTCTTTATCAGATAAAGAATTAAAAGAAAAAACAGAGTATTTTAAGAAAGAATTAGAAAATGGCAAAACAATTGAAGACATCATGGTTCCCGCTTTTGCCGTCGTAAGAGAAGCAGCAAGTAGAGTAATTGGCCTTAAACCTTTTTATGTACAGATTTTAGGTGGTTTGGCAATTCATTATGGAAACATTGCTGAAATGAAAACAGGTGAAGGTAAAACTTTAGTGGCTACCCTACCCGCTTACCTAAATGCTTTAACTGGAAAGGGAGTACACATTGTTACAGTAAACGAATTCTTAGCAAAACGTGACTCAGAATGGATGGGTGAAGTTTTTAAATTTCTAGGTTTAACAGTTGGTTTAAACTTAAATGGTTTATCTGCTAAAGAAAAAAAAGAAGCCTACGCTTGTGATGTTTTATATTCAACTAATAACGAAATTGGTTTTGATTACCTAAGAGATAATATGGTCGTTCATGCGGAAGAGCGAACTCAAAGACCACTCCATTTTTGTATTGTTGATGAGGTAGATTCCATATTAATTGATGAAGCCAGAACCCCTTTGATTATATCTGGAGGTCAAGCCAATTCAAACAGCCTATATGTTGATGCTGATCGTTCTGTTAAAAATTTAATCAATGAAGAGGATTACACCATTGATGAAAAAGTAAAAAATGTTTCTTTAACTGAAGAAGGAAGCAAAAAAATAGAAAAATTCTTTAGAGTAAGCAATTTATACGATTTGAATAATACAAACTTAGTTCATCACGTTAATCAAGCATTGAAAGCAAATTATGCTTTTAAAAAAGACATTGATTATGTAGTCAATAACGGTGAAGTCATTATCGTTGACCAATTTACAGGCCGTTTAATGCAAGGAAGACAATACAGTGATGGATTGCATCAAGCAATTGAAGCTAAAGAAAAAGTAAATATCAATGTTGAAACAAAAACAATGGCTACGATTACCTTTCAAAATTTATTTAGAATGTATGAAAAATTATCAGGTATGACTGGAACAGCTAAAACAGAAGAAGAAGAATTTAGAAATATTTACAATATGTATGTCATCTGTATACCTACAAATAAACCTATTGCCAGAATCGATTTACCAGATTTAGTTTATGCCAATATGGATGGAAAATATAAGGCCATTGTAAATGCAATCAAAGAAATTCATGCTTCAGGACAACCGATATTAGTGGGTACCATTTCTGTAGAAGCGAATGAACATTTAAGTAAGCTATTAACGAAAGCTGGGTTAAAACATGAAGTATTAAATGCCAAAAATCATGAAAGAGAAGCCGAAATTATTGCTAAAGCGGGTTCTAAAGGAGCAATAACTATTGCAACAAATATGGCTGGACGTGGAACCGATATTAAATTAACACCTGAAACAGTAGAACTAGGAGGACTTTACGTTATTGGAACAGAAAGACATGAATCTCGCCGTATCGACAACCAATTACGTGGACGTAGTGGACGTCAAGGAGACGTAGGAACCAGTCAATTCTTTGTTTCATTTGATGATGATTTAATGCGTATGTTTGGAACCGATCGTATTAAAAGCATTGTCACTAGTTTAGGAATGAGTGATGATCAAGCTATTCGTTCAAAAGCCATTACAAGAAGTATCGAAACAGCTCAAAAGAAGGTAGAAGGAAACAACTTTGACATGCGTAAATCATTACTAGATTATGATAATGTTGTGAACGAACAAAGAACAATTATATATGATAGAAGAAACGAAATATTAGATAATGAAAATATCCATGAAAATATCATAGAAATATTTAAAAATACGATTTCAGATTTAGTAGATAATCATATTGAACCAGAAGGGTATTTAACAGATGAAGATAAAAGCGAAATTATTGAAGCTGTCAATACAAATTATATTAAAAAGAAATCTTTAGAAATTGAGGATATAAAAGACAAGAGTGATGAAGAAATCAAAGAAATCTTATCGAGTCGAATTTTAAACGATTATGAAGAAAAAATAAGTGTTGCTCCGAATTTTCAAGAATTTGAAAAAGCCATTTCTTTAAGAATTATAGACTCTTTATGGGTGGATCACATAAGTACGATGGAACACTTAAAAGAAGGCATTATGCTTCGTGGTTATGGCCAAGTGAATCCATTACAAGCCTACACCATGGAAGGTTTTGATTTATTTGAAAATTTATTAGATAAAATTGATGCCAACATTTCTGAATTTTTACTTAAGGCTAACATAGAACAAAATACCGAAAGAAAACAAACGACTATTGGTGTTGCCAAAGATGGAAAAGAAAAAGTAAAGCAATCTCCTAAAAAGAACGATAAAAAAATCGGGCGTAACGATCCATGTAGCTGTGGTTCTGGCAAAAAGTACAAAAATTGCTGCGGGAAGTGAGATAAATAAAGGCTTTGCGAAGATTTTGCAAAGTTAAAAAATTTATATTTGTTTGTAAATAATTAAAAATATGGCTTAAATGCCCTAAAAATAAAGGATGTAAACATCCTTTTAAATTCCAAGAAAGAGAGGTAATCTCTATTGAAAAAAAGATGAAGTAACAGCAGAAATAATTGTAAAAGAAAATAAAGTGGGAATTTTAAGAGAATGGAATGTTAATTATATTTCATTAACAGATTTGGCAAGGTATCAAAATTCTAGTGATCCTTCTTTTACAGTAAAGAATTGGTTAAGAAGGCTTACAACTATTGATTATATTGGTTTATGGGAAGAAAATCTACAATAATCCTAGTTTTAATTTGGTCGAATTCGACCAAATTAAAACTGAGTATGGTAGAAATTCTTTTGCAATGTCCCCATCTCAATGGATTAAAAGAACCAATGCAATAGGTATTATCTCAAAGGGCGGAAGGTATAGCATTGGAACTTTTGCTCATCCAGATATTGCCTTTGAATTTGCTAGTTGGTTATCTACAGAGTTCAAATTATATTTAATAACTGAGTTTGAGAGATTAAAAACTAATGAAGCATATCAAGAAAAAATAGATTGGCAAGCTAATAGATTAATATCTAAATTAAATTACGTAGTTCATACTGATGCAGTAAAAACTTATATAGTTCCAACTCTTTCGGATGCACAAAAGAAATTTGTGTATACAGAGGAAGCGGATGTTTTAAATGTTGCATTATTTGGTATGACAGCTAAAGAATGGAGAGATAATAATCCGAAACTTGCAAAAGAAGGAAATATGAGAGATTACACTGATTTACTGCATTTAGTAATATTAAATAATCTTCAAAATACGAATGCTGAATTGATTGAAGAAAAAGTCCCTCAAAATGAGAGACTTGTTAGAATCAATAATTCTGCAAGAAGACAAATGAAAGTATTTAAAGACAATAAAGAATTAGAATTATTACAAAAACAAGTCAATGATGATGACAAATTATTAATTGATTAAAATAGAAGAGTGTTAACAAATAATGTTAATGCTCTTTTGTTTTATATAGAAAAGGAAAGGATGATTTTATGAGAAAAGTGAATGTAAGAAAAAGAGGAAAGTTTATCAATATCAATTTGAAATTGATTTATAAATATTCAACAGCCAAAAGGTATTCTGAAGCATTTGAATCTATTAAAAAAGAATTAGGTAAATATAGATTAGCATATCTAACTTTTTATGTTCTAAATCAAGCATTACTTAGAATTGCTCAAAAAGTAAATTCAAAAGATGCATTAAGAAATTATCAAAAGGTAATTAGGAGTTCATTAAGAGATGCTGCCTATTATTTTGAATTGATTGAAAACAATCCGGCTGCTGATTTACAGTTACAAGCTTCTATTCTTTTGAGGTAAAAAAACAATGTAAAACATATCTATACTCAAGAAGAAATTGATAATATTCTATTGAAATTCAAAAATAACTATACTTTTACTTGTGCATTTCTAACTACATGTTATACAGGAATAAGAGCAAGAGAAGTGTTAGCGTTAACTTGGGATGATATAGATTTAGAAAAACAGATAATAAAAGTTAATAAAACAGTATATACAAAGGAAAGAGATGAAAACGGAAGATGGTACTTTGGCACAACTAAAACTTAGGTAGTTGTAGAGATGTTTATATCTGTGATACTTTAAAAATAGCTTTGCAAAATTACAAAAAGAATCAAGAAAGTAATAAAAAATTATATAGAAAAAACTATCATAATTATTATTTAGAAAAAATTAAAAATAAATATGGTAAGATTGTTGAATATAAAATAATTGAACTTAAGCATAAATCTAAAAATAGAAAACAGGTTAGTTTAGTTTTTACTAAAAATGATGGGAGATATTCTAGAACAGACTTGCTCAGATATTCATTTAAAATTATACATAATGAATTAAATATCAAGAACTGTAGATTTTATAATTATTCAGGAGGATAACTATGAGAATTGATTTCAATTGATATAAGAAGTTCACCTACAAAGTATAATGATAATCAACGAATAGATTTTTCTAAAAAAAGATATTCCATTTTTTTTAATTTCCAAAGCTTTATTTCTCCCAATAAAAAACTTGTTTTGTCAGACATGTGTACACTCAAAATAAAACGAATATAAATAAGAATATGTATAATAATGATATATTTATCTGTGAATTAATAGTTACATACTTTACAAGAATGTATTGACCTTGAAAAAATAATTATTAGTATAGAGAACAAGTTTCAGTAATTAGAAATAAAAGAAATAGTTTTTAGATACTTTAAAAAAATTATAAAAAGAGCAAAAACATTTTAGAACGTTGCATGAAAAAATTATCTATATTATCATTTGTAAGAAGAAAAAATAAATACAGTTAGAAATGCTAGAATTAATATTTAAAAATGGCGTTAATAGTGGCTTGACAAAGTGGAATATTTATATAAAAATAATTTACAAAATATGAAAAAAATGCATATTCTATGGATTTACAAGAATATCATGCAACAAAAAGTTTATGAAATGGTGTAGTTTTTATAGATATATTTATTTAATATTCTAATTTTCTTTCTGAATTTTAGCAAAGTTATATCATAACTCAATTTATATATAACGTTTATCAAAAAAGTTAGTTATCCTTAAATAGTATGTACATGAATAAAATTATTGCTCCTATCAAAAGACACTATAAAATCTTTATTGGTAAGTTTAGTATTATAAGAACAGTAATTAGTATCTAAACATTCATTTACTTTTTCTATAAAACTATTAATTTCTTCTTCAGTCAAGTTTATAAAAGTAGACTTTAAAATATACTTTAATTCATTGCGATTGTAATTACTTTGATTATAAAATAAGTCTAAATTTAAATCTACTATATTGCCATTTTTATCCATTCCATAACGAATACTAGAATACTTATAAGAATCATTTTCTTTACTTATCACTTTTTTTTCAAAACTGCAATTATGGGATATATTACTTGATTTATGAACTTTTGCATAATCAAATAGGTCTAATTGATTAGTGATTTCTGAACAAGTTGCTACAATATTCGTTTTATAAACTGGATTTTTTTGAATACCTATTAATAAATCTATCATCGAAAATGAGAATAAAAAAAACCAAAGAATAAAACTTCCCACGACAATTCGAGAAATAAAGGAGGTATTTTTTTTTGAATAGTTTACATCCATTCCTTCATAAATTTTGGGTATGACTAATTTTTTATTATTGTCACAAAGATAATGAAGAGTGTATTTTTTTTCTTTAATTAACTTAGGATTAATGAAAACTCTTTTTTTATAAACCTCAGTATCAAAGAGTTTTTCTACTAATTCCTTATTCATATTGATTGAGATTAAATTGAGGATTCTGAACAAACTTAAAGTTGCTTTTCCTGTTCGATACTCTCTCTGTCCAATATGATCGAACATATAAGAAAGTAAAGTGGCCTCTATCGCTAAATCATTTAAATTAGTAATGGCGCCGCTTAATATCTTTCCCTTTATTATTTTATTTTCTTCAAACTTATAGGAATATAAAAGAGAATTAAGAAATGGAAATATTTTTACGAAAACTAAAATAATTAAAAAAATAATAGGAATAATACTCAAAATTATAGAATCTAATAACATAGTACTTATAACATTAAATAAAGAACATAAAAATAAATGAAAAATAAGTACAAAAAACGTATAAGAAAATATTGTAATTAATGCAATTGGACTTATTATGTATTTATTAAATGCTTGGGTTTTTCTTTCAAATTCAAATGAAGGAACATTAATTTTTTTCATATAAACACTCTCTTTTATGTATTGTATCATTTTATTATTTTAAATACAAATATTTTTCTTTGTGCATAAATTGAAATTCAGAACTTCCGATTCTTTAAGAGCAAGATATAAGTCGTTAAATTTAGTTAGAGAAATAGGTATATATTGGCTTTTGAGTAAAATTTCAACATAAAACTAAAATATAGGTATGTGACTTTATCATGAAAAAGATAAATCTCGTACTCTTTTTGCATGTTTTTTAATTCTAACACATCCAAAATTTAATATATTTTCACTAACTTTTAATACTCTTTGTTTTTTTAATAGTATAATGCAAGAGGAGTTATAATTTTGCTTTTCTACTAAGTTTTTCGTTTTAATTTAATCATTATTGTTTGGATTTTTTTCAAGAATATCATTAGTATAAATTAAAAATGTCTTTCACTAAATAAATAAGAAATATTATAAATACAATATTAAATAATTTAAAAATATTTTAGGTTATAATCCTTCCTTAGCCGAATATGTGCTTGAAAAAATAAGTAAGACAGTTTTATACATAGAACAAAAAACAATCGAGAAATTAATGCATTAACAGGAAAAAAATGATGGTATAATCAATACTTAATAAAAAAACTATAAAATATAGGAACAGCTTATTATAGAGAAACCAAAGAAAATAATTCTTTATCCAAACAAATTGTGAATCGAAAGAATAAAAAAATAAGTATTTTAAAAGCCAATGGTAAAGTAAAAAAAGCTTTCATTGAGACTTTAAGAAACGAATGAAAATAAAAAAGTGTAAAATGAAAAAAAAGAAGATAGAAAAGAGACTCAAAATAAGATAAAATAGTTTTAAAGAGGATAGAAAATGAAAGACCAAATAAAGAAAATAAAAAAATTAAACGCACAAGAACGACAAAAAATAGCTTATGAAGAATGGATAAAAATAATAAAAGAATTGTCCACAGAAGAAAAAATAGAATTAGCAAACGATATAGGCTACCCAGTTTTTACAAGAATGTGTTTGGGTGCTTTAAAACATGATTTTGTTTTATTACAGGATGGAGCGGCCATTATAATAGAAAATGAAAAAGGTGAGATATTACTTCAAAGTCGAGCCGACAGAGAAAAATGGGGCTTACCAGGTGGCTGTCAGAATTTAGGAGAACGATTTGAAGAAACCATTATAAGAGAAACAAAAGAAGAAACCAATCTAGATATTTTAGAAAGTGACTTAAAATTGATTGCTCCAGTATCAGGTCTTTCAAGACAAAACAATTATCCAAACGGAGACGTAGTCATCAATAATACGATGTTATACTATACAAATAAATACACAGGAAACCTTAAATGGGATGAAGAATCTAAAAAAATGGAATTTTTTTCTATATCAAATTTGCCCCAAAATCAAAATGATCCAGATTTAATCGAACGCTATATTAATTTTAAGAAAGGAACATAAAAATGAAAAATAAAGTCGTATTAATCGGTTGTGGAAATGTAGGGATGGCTTATGCGTATTCCTTAATCAATCAAAAAACATTTGTCCAAGAACTTGTTTTAATTGACCGCAATTTTGAAAAAGCAAGTGGTGAAGCCTTAGACTTAAACCATTGTACCCAATTTGCTAACAGTAAAATTAAAGTAAGAGCAGGAGGATATGAAGAATGTGAAGAGGCAAGTCTTATTGTAATAGCAGCAGGCGCCAATCAAGAAATAGGAGAAACAAGAATGGATCTAATCCATAAAAATAGTGTCATTTTTAAATCCATTATTGATAATATTACAAAAACAAATTTTAAAGGCATCTATTTAGTCGCCACCAATCCTTTAGACGTTATGACCTATTTAACTTTAAAATATTCTAAATCTGTACCAAATAAAGTCATAGGTTCTGGCACCACTTTAGATACAGCTCGACTTCGCTATCTTTTAAGTGAAAAAGTAAACATCAATCCCAATAACATTGAAGCTTATGTCATAGGAGAACATGGGGATTCCGAATTTATTCCTTGGAGCAACGCATCAATTGGTCTAAAAAATATAAATGAATTTCTAAAACTAGAAGAATTAAAAGCGATTGAAGAAGACGTAAGAAACTCCGCTTATGAGATTATCAAAAAAAAGGGAGCCACTGCTTATGGCATAGGCATCTGTTTAACAAACATTACAAATGCCATTTTAGAAGACCAAAATGCAATACTATCGGTTTCTTCTTACGATAAAGAAAACGACGTATGCATTTCTACACCAGCTATTGTCAATAAAAACGGTGTTCAAGAAAAATTATTTATTCCTTTAAATGAAGAAGAAAAAGAAAAACTAATTCATTCAATCAATATTATAAAAGAGGCGGTGAATGAGGTTAATGAAACAACGAATTGAAAATTTTTACAAACAAGATATATTTAATATGTTTCACAAAAAAGACAATCCTTTTAGTTTTGTCACGACAAGAATAGACATAACAAACATTTATAAACTGTGCCAAGAAAAAAAACATATTTATGCTACAATGGGTTATTACTTATGTCATGCCTTAAACGAAGTAGAAGAATTTAAATACCGCTTTGAAGAGAATAATTTTTATAAATATGACAAAATAAATCCTAGCTACACTGAACAATACTCTGATGGAACCATAGGATTCTTTACAGTACCTTTGAAAGAGGATTATAAGGCTTTTATAGAAGACTACATTAAAATAAAAGATAAATTTTTAAAACGCGACTATAAAGAGGAAGAACAACAAAATGTAGTATGGTTATCCTGTGAACCTTGGTTTAATTTTACTAGTGTCATAAGTCCTTATGAAAAAGATCTCACCATTCCTCAATTAATATGGGATAAATTTATTTTTATAGATCATCACGTTTATACAAACTTAATGATAATGAGTCATCATGGTTTTGTAGATGGAGCACACATAGGTCAATTTTTGGGCTCTAGATAATTTAGTGGGGAGAAAAAAATAAACATTAAGAAATTTTAGTGGGGAGTTTTTCTAACAAAACTAAATAATCTAGTGGGGAGATAACGAGTAAAAGTTATCTCTTTTTTTTGTATAATATTTGATTGTTAGAAAAGGAGGTGGAAAGTTAGTGAAAGAAGTAGAAAAATTGTTAAAATTAGAAAATTATAAAATAACAAAAATAGAAGAAAGAAGTGAGGAAAAAGAAATGAAAAAAATAATTTATGTAGAAAGTAAAACAAAGAAACAGAGATGTCCTATATGTGGAGAATTTACAAATAGTATACACGATAAATTGAAACCAATAGAGTTAAAATATTTAAAAAT